>CACXHG010000016.1 GCA_902767355.1 uncultured Bacteroidia bacterium | reverse complement strand
GACTTGAGCCGTGGCTCCCAAAGAGAGCAAGCAGGCAAGACAGATCGTGAAAAAAAGCTTTTTCATTTGAAATCAGAAATAAACTCTTAAAGGTACAAAAAAAGATTATCTCAGTTTATGGGTCTCAAAGTGATTCCTGACTCTCAAAAAGTAATATGCAACACCCAGGGCATTCACCGCAAGTGCGCACCAGAAGGCGCTGCCGTAGCCCGCGTGCTCCGCCACAAAGCCGCCGCAGAGCACTCCCAGGCCCACCCCCAGATCCCAGGCCGTCAGTATAGAAGAGTTGGCCGTGCCGCGCTGGTTGTGCTCGGCCAGATTGATAAACATGGTCTGGAAAGCCGGATACATGTGTCCGTTGCCAAGGCCGATGATAAAGGCAGAGGCGTAGTAGGCCAGCGGGGTATGCACCGCCGCAAACAGCAGATAGCCGAACACCGACACGCATACGCCCATGGTGGCATTGCGGCTCACCAGATTGTCCCGCAGGGCATGGGCGCCCGTCAGGCGGGACACTATGAGCCCCACGGCCAGCAGCGAGAAAAACAGCCCTGTGCCGCCGCCTATGCCCAGCTCCTGCTTGCCGTAGATGGCTACGTAGGTGGATACTACGCCGTAGCTGAAGGCGAAACAGACCATAGCGACTGCTTCCCTGAAACCTTTGAGCAGAAAAAACCTGTCCAGCGAGATAACTTCCTTGTTGGGGACAAAATCCCGCTTGGGCATCTTTATGGTGGCGTCGATAATCAGACCCAGCAGAGAGAAGACCAGCGACAGCCAGAACAGCGCCTGGAAATCGCCCTTGAAGGCCTGCAGCACATAAATCGCCACCACCGGCCCGATGGCTGTCGCAGGGTTGTTGCTCAAGCCGTAATAGCCTATGCCTTCGCCGCGCCTGGAGGAGGGGAGGACGTCTATTGCAGTGGTGCTGGCCGCCACGGTGGTGGCTCCGAACGGCGCTCCGTGCAAGGTCCTGAACAGGGCGAACATGGTGATGCTGCCCGCCACCAGATAGCCGGCGAAAAGCGCGAAAAACAGGAAATTGCACACCAGCAGAACAGTCTTGCGGGGGAAAGAGTCCACCAGATAGCCGCTGAACGGCCTTATGGTCAGCGCCATCACCGTATAGCCGGCAAGCACCAGGCCGATGGTGTCCTTGCTGGCGCCAAAAGTCTCGTTCAGATAGAGCGGCAGCAGCGGCACAATGAGCGTAAAAGAGAAGTGAACCAGAAAATTACCGATCCAGATCTTGACATAATTGGCGTTCCAGAGCTTCTCTCTTACCTCAGACATATCACGCAAATGTACTAAAATATCACGGCATAGCCAAAAAGCCACGCCGTGTCGTTCATCCTGCAACAAAAAAACAGCCCACTCCGGATGGGGTGGGCTAAACAGCATAACTATTTGATTATCAAATCAATATTCTTCCTCATTCCAGAAGAAGTCTTCTTTGGTGGGGTAGTCCGGCCAAATATCTTCGATGGATTCATATACTTCGCCGTCGTCTTCGAGGTCGGAAAGGTTCTCGATGACTTCAAGAGGGGCGCCGGAACGGGTTGCGTAGTCGATCAACTCGTCTTTTGTTGCCGGCCAGGGTGCATCTTCGAGTTTGGATGCCAGTTCAAGTGTCCAGTACATATCTGAATAAACTGATTGTTAAATACTTCTATTATCAAAAGGGCTGCAAATATATAATAAATTTGAGGATACCAAATAATTATTTTATGATTATTTGGTGCACAATATCTGCGCTAAGGCGAACAGATAGTCTGACAGCCTGTTAACGTACTTGAGGCAGAGGGTGTCGGCCTCGGTTTTGTGCGCTATGGCAACAATGTCGCGCTCGCATCTGCGGCAGACTGTACGGGCTATGTGACATTCGGCTGACACGGCCGGCGGCCCGGGGATGACGAAGGAAAACTTCTTGGGCAGCAGTTCTGACATTTTGTCAATGCGGTCTTCAAGAAATGCCAGCCAAGCGTCCACGTCCAGTGGCCGCAGGAAGTCCACCGGGGTGGAGCAGGCGAGGTGGGCGGAGACGTCCATCAGATGCTTCTGGATCTCAAAAACATCTTCGGCCAGCGGGGCCTGGGCCCCATCCAGATGCGCGCGGACCAGCCCCAGCCAGGAAATCAGTTCGTCGGCTGTGCCGTAGGCTTCTACGCGCTTGTCACACTTATTTACGCGCTCTCCCCCGATAAGGCTGGTGGTGCCGTCGTCGCCTTTTTTGGTGTAGATTTTCATACTTGATTGTCAGATTCTACCTTGCCGTCACGTATGCAAATAACACGCCGCGCATAAGCGGCTATCTGCTCGGAGTGAGTCACCAGAATCACTGTGTTTCCGGCGGCGTGCACCGCATCGAAAAGGGCCATTATCTCTTCGCTGGTGGCGGAGTCCAGATTGCCCGTAGGTTCGTCTGCCAGGATGATGGAGGGCCTGGTGACCAGGGCCCGCGCCAGCGCCACGCGCTGCTTCTGCCCGCCGGAGAGTTCGCCGGGGTCGTGCTCCATGCGCTCTGAGAGCCCGACCTGCCGCAACGCCTCGCGGGCGCGCGCGAGCCGCTCGGCCCTGGGGACCCCGGCGTAAACCAGCGGGATGGCTACGTTTTCCAGCGCGCTGCGGCGTGGCATCAGCGCAAACGACTGGAACACGAAGCCGATCTGCCGGCCGCGCACGTGCGACAGTTCGTTGTCAGACAGGCTGCAGACATCCCGCCCGCAGAAGAAATAATGCCCGCTTTCGGGAGTGTCCAGGCATCCCAGAATATTCATCAGGGTAGATTTGCCGCTGCCCGACGGGCCCATTATGGCAACGTATTCGTTTTTGCTTATGCTCAGGCTGACGCCATCCAGCGCCCTGACCTCCACCTGCCCGATGCGGTAGGTTTTGTGTACGTTTTCGACTCTGATAAGTTCTTCCATTTGATTGGTACTTTGGCCTAATCGCACACCTTTTCCGACCCAAAGTTAAATATTATGTTTAACTTTGTCAATTATAACCAAGCACAATATGGCATATAAGGCTATAGAACAATACGACGAACGCACTACGAAAGAGCTCGCAGGGCACTATCTCGAGATACTGCGCCTGCTGGGCGAGGATCCCGGCCGCGAAGGTCTGCTCAAGACTCCGGAGCGTGTGGCAAAGGCCATGCAGTTCTTTACCAAAGGCTATGGAGAGGATCCGTCCCAGATACTGCGTTCGGCCATGTTCAAGGAAGAGTACCGCCAGATGGTCCTGGTCAAGGATATCGAGTTGTACTCTATGTGTGAGCACCATATGCTGCCGTTCTACGGGAAGGCCCACGTGGCCTATATTCCCAACGGCTATATAACCGGGCTGAGCAAGATTCCCCGGGTAGTGGAGACTTTTGCCCGCCGCCTGCAGGTCCAGGAGCGGCTCACGGTGCAGATCCGCGACTGTATCCAGGACACGCTCAATCCCATGGGGGTGGCGGTGGTGATAGAGGCGGCGCACATGTGCATGCAGATGCGCGGCGTGCAGAAACAGCACTCGATAACCACCACGAGCGCCTTTACCGGAGTGTTCCTGAAGGATATGCGCACCCGGAGCGAATTTTTACGCCTGATCTCTCTTAACGGATAAAGCTATGAAAATTATTATCGCCGGTGCCGGGGAAGTCGGCTGCCACCTTGCAAAACTGCTGGGCGAGGACAATCACGAAATCACGATGATAGACAACAGCCCCGAGCGCCTTGCCAAGGCAGGCGAGATGGCCGACATCATCACGGTCTGCGGTACGCCTACCTCCATCAAAGTGCTGCAGTCCGCCAAGGTGGACAAGACGGACCTTTTCGTGGGGGTATACCCCGACAGGGACCAGAACGTGAACATAGTTTCCGCCATGCTGGCCAAAGAACTGGGAGCCAAGAAAGTGACTGCCCGGATCAACACTTCGGAATATCTCTCTTATGAGAACAAGTCCCTCTTCACCCAGCTGGGCATAGACCTGATGTTCTATCCGGAGCGTATGGCCGCCTATGAGATTGCCGACCTGGTGCGGGAGTCGGGAATGACAGAATTCGTGCAGTTCGGCCACGGCAAGCTGCAGCTGGTGGAATTCAAGATAGAAGAGGATTCCCCGCTCATCGGCAGGGAAATATCGGATTTCGTATATCCCATAGAGCACCTGCCTTTCCGCATTGTGGCCATCTCCCGCAGCGAGGGCACCCTGATCCCGGTGCGTGACAGCAAGATGCGCCTGGGCGACCTGATATACGTGATGACGATGCGCGACACGGTGGCCGATGCCCTGAAAGAGGCCGGCAAGCGGGAGAAAATCGTCAAGAACGTCTATATCCTGGGCGGCGGGCCGATGGGGGAGATGCTGGCCGCCAAGCTCGAGAAGACAGTCCCCATGGTGACGATTATCGAACAGGACCGCCGCCGCTGCGAAGAGCTCTCGCAGATACTGGAGAAGACGATGGTGATAAACGGCGACTGGCGCAATACAGACTGGCTCTACGAAGAGGATGTGCAGCACTGCGACGTGTTCGTGGCCGTGACGGACGACTCCGAAACCAACATCATGACCAGTGCGGCAGTCAAGAAGATGGGTGTGCCCAAGACCATTGCAGAGGTAGAGAACATAGAGTATATAAAGCTGGCGGAGGGCATGGGCGTGGACGCCGTCATCAATAAGAAGATACTCTCTGCGAGCCGCATCTTCCGCTTTACCCTCACCGACAAGATACGCTCCATAAAGTATCTGAGCGAGAGCGACGCCATTGCGCTGGAATATATAGTCCACCCAGGCAGTCCCGTGACCCAGGGCAAAATCAAAGAGCTCAACATCCCACCCGACGCAATCATAGGCGGCGTAATCCGCGGCAGCGAATCGTTCATCGCCTATGGAGACACGCAGATAGCCGCCTACGACCACGTGGTGGTATTCACTCTGCCGTCTTCTCTCAAGCAGATAGACAAGCTGTTTATGTAGCTGGTCCTAAAGCCCCTGTTTGATCAGGCGCATATATTCTGCCAGTGAGAATCCGAGTGCCCTTTTGAGGTACTTGTTGAGTGACTTACGGTCGTTGAAGCCGCAGTGCTCGGCGATTTCTACGGACCTGAGGCCGATGAAGCCGGGAGCGTTCCTTATAAAATAATTAAGCCTGAAACGAGCCAGATAGCCCTGCAGACCTCCGCCCTGAAGCCTGACAGCCTGCCAGATGTAGGTGCGGTTGGTCCCTATGGCTTTTGCGATGTCCCTGCATTTGAGCTCCGGATTAAGATAGAGCTTGCCTGAGATGATGGTGGAAGTCGCCTTGTCCAGAATGTCGGCAACCTTGAGTTTGCCGGCGAGGGACTTCCGGTGCAGGGGCAGTAAAATCATCAGTCAGCGGCCTGTGACCTTCTTGCAGTATTCCCCCGGGGTACAGCCCGTAAAGCGGGAGAAAGAAGAGGTGAATGTGCTGATGGACTTGAACCCGGAAGCTTTTTTGAGTTCTTCGGTGGTCATTTTATTGTTTTTTGAAAACAGCTCCATGGCTTCTTTTACCCGGTAGGAGTTCAGCAGCTGTCTGAAGTTCATCCCGAATTTGTCGTTTATCAATTTCGAGAGCGTTGTCTTATTGGTTCCCAGCCGGACGGCGACCGTCTCGAGGGAAACCCTGTTGTTGAGGTAAGGTTTGTTTTCTATCATATAAATCTTGAATTTTTCCAGTAACTCGCTCCTGCGCCGGTCGGCTATTTCGTAAACCGTGGCCGGGGCTTCTTCCAGCATTTGTTCTCCGTCCGGCGGTGTTTTCTCTTCCGGGACCGGATAGTTGAAACTTGAAACAGAAGAAGATTGGCGCCTTGTGATCAGAACGCCCAGCAGGCATGCGGTGGAGGAGAGTAAAACCGCCACCAAAATAAGCAAGATAACTGAATAGTTGTCCATGTTTTCTAACGTTTTTAAGATTAGAATTATTGAATTAAGTGCGTAACAGCCAACCGCGAAAATATGGACTCTTAAATAAACGACAATGCCCTTTCCGAGCCGGAAAGGGCATTATTTATGTTTTTAAAAACGTGATTTATGTTTATGATTTCTTCATTGGCTCAAAACCTTTGCCATAGACTTCTGAAACGTTTCCTATGGAGACAAACGCATCGGAATCGACCTCTTTGATAACTTTGAGAATTTTGCTGATTTCTGTACGTTTTACGATTACTACAACCAGCTTTCCGGGCTGTTTTGAGTAGCCGCCCTGGCTGTCGAGCAGGGTTACGCCCCGGTGGACGTCGTTGCAGATGCGGTCGGTGAGGATTTCGTACTTCTGGGTGAATACGAACATCTGCACCGACTGGCGCTTGCCGTTGAGCACCATGTCCAGGGAATAGTTCACCACGCCGGTGAGCACGTAGCCGTAGATGAGCACGAGCAGCTTGTCGCTGAAAGAGGCCCCGTTGGGTATCAGCATGGAAGAGGCGATGATGATCAGATCCAGTATCAGTATCACGGTGCCGGGCGAGATGCGGTAGTACTTGTTGAGAATCAGGCCTATGATGTCGGTGCCGCCGGTGCTGCCTCCCTGGGTGAAGGTAAGGGCGATGCCAAGGCCGACCATGGCTCCCGCAAAGATGACGCTGATCAGCTTGCCGTTCTCGTGGGTGAACTCGGCGATGAAGTCAGCAGGCATCATCCCCGGCAGGAACCTCAGGAAAACGGAGGTTATGACCATGGCGTAGATGGTCTTGGCGCCGAATTCGGCGCCGAGGATCTTCATTGCTATCAGCACCAGTATGGCGTTGATTATGAAGTAAGAGTAGGCGACGTTGAAGCCGGTGGCATACTGGATGATGGACGCCAGACCCGTTACGCCGCCGCCGACCAGGTTGTTGGGCAGCAGGAATAATGACCAGGCGAGGGTGTAAAGGAGCAGTCCCATGGTAATCAGGAAGTACTCCTTGACGGTGATCAGGATCTTAGACCAAGAGGATTTTCCGGCCATGACTTAGCAGACTACGTTGATGATTTTATCTACAACCACTATCACTTTGCGTATCTGGCCGCTGACCAGATACTTGGCGGTCCGTTCATCGCCGCGGACGGCGGCTTCTACCTCAGGGGCCGGCATGCCTTTGGGCAGGGTCAGCTTGAAGCGGAGCTTGCCGTTGAACGAAACGGGATACTCGAAAGACGATTCTACGGTAAACTCTTCGTGGTATTCGGGGAAGGAAGCGAAACTGATGCTCTCGCTGTGGCCCAGAATGCTCCAGAGCTCCTCTGCGATGTGCGGAGCGAAGGGCGAGATGAGTACGGCCAGAGGCTCGAGTATCTCGCGTTTGTTGCACTTGAGCTCGGAAAGCTCGCCCACGGCAATCATGAAGGCGCTCACAGAAGTGTTGTAGGAGAAATCCTCTATGTCGGTCTGCACTTTGCCGATCAGGCGGTGCAGGGTCTTGAGTTCGGCAGCGGTGGCCTTGGCGTCGGTCACGATGCAGCCGTTTTCGCCGCAGTACAGTCTCCAGAAGCGGCGCAGGAAGCGGTGCACGCCGTCTATGCCCTGGGTGTCCCAAGGCTTGCTCTGCTCGATGGGGCCGAGGAACATCTCATAGAGACGGAGGGTGTCGGCACCATATCTTTCGCAGATGAGGTCCGGATTGACCACGTTGAACATGGATTTGCTCATCTTCTCTACCGCCCAGCCGCAGATATATTCGCCGTCTTCCAGGATGAACTCTGCATCGGCGTAGTCCGGGCGCCACTTCCTGAACGCCTCGCAGTCCAGACGGTCGCCTCGCACGATGTTGATGTCCACGTGTATCTCGGTGGTCTCATACTGGTCTTTGAGGCCGTAGGAGACGAAGGTATTGGTGCCGTTGATGCGGTACACGAAGTTGGAGCGGCCCTGAATCAT
>CACXHG010000015.1 GCA_902767355.1 uncultured Bacteroidia bacterium | reverse complement strand
TCCCAAACGCTTCCTTAGCTCAGTTGGTAGAGCACGACACTCTTAATGTTGGGGTCCAGGGTTCGAGACCCTGAGGGAGCACAGAAAACCCGGCCAGCAGCCGGGTTTTTTGTGCTTCGGGGAGCGTGCCGGGTTAGAGTTTTATGTGGTCGTGGCGTATGGGGCCTTCGTGCAGATTGGCGGGGATGATGCTTTTAATGGCTTTGACCACGGCGTTGAGCATGGCCTCGTGAATATAATCCTTGCGCAACACGAGCGAGATGGTGCGTTTCGGGGTGGGCTCCACTATGGGTTTGATACGGCTGAGCCAGCTGTAAAGTACGAATTTAGTATGTGTTTCCGGGATAATGGTGAGCCCCCCGTTTTCGTTGACTATCTGCAGGAGGGTTCCTACCCTGCCGCCCTCGAAGTATTGCTCGTAGGCTTCGTTCCGTTCGGCGGCAATCTGGCTCAAGTCCATCTGCCGCAAGCCGTTTTTCATTATCCAAACGCTGCGGCCCCTGAGATAGGACGACGGTATGCTTTCCATGGCCGATTCGGGCCCGTTCTCTGCCACATAGGCCACAAAGCGCTCTGTGTACAAGGGTATTTCCATGAGTTCGGCGTCGTTTACCGGCGATGTGAGCAAGCCCATGTCGATTTCTGCGTGCCGTAGCTTTTCCTTTATCGTGCCGGAAATCATTTCTTCCGTTTGCAGTTCTATGTCTGGATGAGCTCCGCGGAGATATTTGAACATTCCCGCCACGAGCAATGGAGCTAGTGTGGATATCATCGCAATCTTGAGCGGGCCGCTGAGCAGCTGCTTGTCGCTGCGGGTCATCTCTGATATTTGCCCGACATTATAGAGCACCACTTTTGCCTTGTCTATGATTTTACGCCCCATCTCTGTGGCGACGACCGGATGGGCTTCGCGGTCGAATATCTGCACGTCAAGCTCTTCTTCCAGTTTTTTAACCATAAGGCTAAGAGTCGATTGGGTCAGGTGGCAGGCTATGGCAGCCTTCCCGAAATGCCCCCATTGGTCTATCGCGCAGATATAACGGAGTTGTTGCAGAGTCATTTTTGATTGATTATATCAATGCAAATATAAATATTATTGTATTGATAAATGATGACCACCGCAATATTTTTGCGCTGTTTAAAACCAAAAGCAATGAACCTGCGCATTATCAGCTACTATATCGGCATATCCCTGCTGTTGGTAGCTTCCCTGATGGCCATCTCTGCAATGGTGGCAGTGCTTTCTCCGGGCGACGAAAGTCTGGTCCCCCTGCTCTATTCTGCGGCCGTAACTGCCCTGGCTGGCTGTTTCCCTCTGATCTTCGTGAGCAAGAAGGCCGAAAGGCTTAATTTCAAGGAGGGCAATGTGATAGTAGTCGGCTCCTGGTGCTTCGCCTGCCTTTTCGGAATGATACCGTATCTTATGTATGGCGGGCAGTTCAGCTTTATAAATGCGCTCTTCGAGAGCGTTTCGGGCTTCACCACCACGGGCGCCTCCATCTTGAACGATATAGATTCCCTGCCCAAAGGCTTGCAATTCTGGCGTATATCCACTGCCTGGGCGGGCGGCATTGGCATTGTGACCCTGTTCGCCTCGATAATGTCCAGGAGTTTCAACCGCAATCTGCTCTCTGCCGCAGAGATAAGCCAGATGGCCCTGCAGCCCTTCGAGGGAGAGCGCAAGCGCTTCTTTGCCAACAGGATGCTGGTGACCTACCTGGCACTGACGCTTCTGACAATCTTTGCCCTCAGGCTGACGGGTATGCCATGGTTCGACTCCGTCACCAATGCAATGTCGGCCTGCAGCACCTGCGGCTTTTGCAATCACGACGCCAGCATCGCCTTTTATGGCAGCAACGCTGCCGAGATTGTCCTGACCTTTGCCATGCTCGCCTCGGGCCTTAATTTCGGACTGCTGTTTCTGAGTTTCGTGCGCGGCAGCAACAGGAATCTGCTAAATTCCGAAGCGACGCGTATCTTTTTGATACTCATCTGTATTGCAATAGCAATAATCTGCACAGACCTGGTGCTTGAAGGCGGATACGGATCGGCCTGGACCGCCCTGAAAGATGCGGCATTCCAGGTGGTCTCCATAGCCACGACAACCGGCTTTGCCACCAAAGACACCAACCTGTGGCCGGCAATGTCCGTGGCCGTGCTGATAATCTGCTCGCTCGTTTGCGGCTGCTCCGGCTCCACCTCCGGCGGCATAAAGATAGACAGGGTGCTGCTGGCTATGAAAGGCATAAACATCAAGGTGGGTTCCGCCCTGAGCCCGCGCCTCGTCCAGGCGGTGCGCATAGACGGCGAAATACGCCCCTACAGTCAGGTATCGGACGCATTCGGCTATATATTCTGCTACCTGGTGATCATCGTCGCCGCAGCGGCGGTCAACATCGCCTTCGGCCTGGACCTTACCACCGGCATCACCGCCTCTATCGCCTGCATTGGCAACGTGGGGCCTGGCTTTGGCGAAGTCGGGTCGATGGCCAACTACGCATCTTTCCCTGTAGTACTTAAATTCACCTGCCTGCTGGAGATGCTGATTGGCCGCCTGGAAATATTTCCGGTGCTGTATCTGATGCGTACAAGAGGCTTGTTTATAACTTCTTAAAAAAAATACCGCCAAGGCTTGAAAAGTAGTCGATGGATTCGTATCTTTGAAAGATAAACAACATTTCACGTGAAACTGCTTTTCAAATTATTCAAACGGCGGCCGGCCTCTCTCAAGATGGCAGCCGTCATAGCGGCAGCGGCGCTTTCCGTCGCCGCAAATGCGCAGGAGCAACCCGGGTTTTACCTGCGACAGACGTCGCTGAAGACCAATCTCGCTGCCTTGCCGCTGCTGGTGGCAAACGCGGCCATAGAGCTGCAGCCCCTCGAGCACTGGTCGCTGTCTGTGCCCGTGTATTACAACGCCCTCGACTGGTTCAGCTACGACGCCAAGTTCCGTACCCTGGCAACTCAGCCGGAAATAAGATATTGGCTCAAGGGC
>CACXHG010000014.1 GCA_902767355.1 uncultured Bacteroidia bacterium | reverse complement strand
GCCCACGGCAGACCGTCAGGGTATATCCTCACTCGCGGCATATTTCACTTTCGGGCCTTTTGCCGACCAGGAGCTGGGCCGTCTGGAGATAAACGACCCGGAGACTGACCGCTATGTGATACCCATTCCCTGGTATTTCCCCGAGACCTCCGATGATATCACGACCCCCTATATGACCAAGTTGAGGGTGAGGGCGACCCTGCAGCCCAACTGCACCATAGATCCCCCGCTTACCATACTTGACCTCACAGAGGAGAATCATTTCAAGTACACCGATGCCACGGGCGCTACCCGCGACATAGTCATCACCGGCGAGCGCGTCAAATCGTCCAAGTGCGAGCTTCTGGGATTCACCCTGCAGCGCCCCATGCTCAACGGCATCATAGACAAGAACAGCAATACCGTTTCGCTCATCACGGCCAACGATCTTTCCGTGGCTACAGCCACTGCAACGGTATCGGCCCACGCCACCATATCTCCCGATCCGGCCGAGATGCACAACTACAACGAGGGCTTTACCTTTACGGTGACCGCCGACGACGGTGTCACCAAAGCCGAGTATTTCGTGGTGAAGAACGTGCCCGAGAAGATAGACTATGGCGTAAACGCCACCAGCGTGGAGAAACTTTTCAACCTGGATCCCTCCAGCGGCCTGGGCCTTCCCGGCTACAAGGAGGCCGTGAATGTGTCCATGGGCGTTCTGGACAGCTGGCTCATCGTGAATCTGGGCGACGGCTCGGCTCCTAAATATTTCAACAAGATCATGGCCACCGCCGGCGGCACGATCAACATAGGCAATGCAACGCCGACCGGCTCCATAGCTTCCGACGAGCAGGATCACCTGCTGCTGTGCAACCTCGCCCAGAAAGACGAGGAGTTCAAGATCTGGAAGACCTCTTCGGTGACGGCTGCGCCCGAGCTGCTGCTTTCCTTTGTGAACGACATGGCCCTGCCTATCGGTCAGGAAATGAAGGTTATCGGCAACGTAGAGCAGGAGGCCGTGATATCGATCACCTATCCCGGTGTAGCCAGTGTGACCACCAGCGGCTTCTTCAGGGCCATCCACATTGTCGGTGGCGAAGTGGTGTCCAACGAGGTGCTCGACCTGTTTGCCGCTTGCGGCTATGCCTGGGGGGCAGGTACGCCCCGAAGCACTTGCGTCGTGGCCGGCTCGCCCCAGATGAATATGGGCTGGTACAGCTGCACATATTCAGAGAATACCCTGCACTGGTTCAAGCCCGACTTGAGCAAGGGTTCGTCCTCGCCTGGAGCCGGCGACGGTTCGGCGGCAGATGCCCCCGGCGGCGGGTTTTACGTGAACGGCAACGTCGACCCCAACAACCTCGACACCAAGTGCTTCAACGGTGCCCGTTACCTGGCCCTGTTCGTTTCGACCCACTTCCCTAATTGGTGGCCCGGCCCCCAGCTGTATGTGTTCGACATTACCGGCAGCAGCATCAGCGGCAATATCTACGACAGCCCGCAGCTGGTGTTCTCCCTGCCGTTCCTCTTCGACCAGGAGTTCCAGAGCAGCGCACAAGATGGCAACGGTGCCTGCGGCGATGTTATACTGGCGCCTTCTGCCGACGGTTATATGCTTTACATTTATTATTACGACCACTATAGCCAGATGATTGGAGGCTATAGTATGGATTGCATCAAGCGATGAAACGATTTTCTCTCATAATGGCAGTGTGTCTGGCGGTTTCCTGCAGCGAAACCGCCGGCACCGATTATCCTAAGTGGCGCTGGCAGGACAAAGAGCCTGAGCCAGTCGAGATAGTTGAGAACAACCCGAGTGTGGCATCAAAAGGCTGGACCAATATTACTGCTGACTATGCAGGATTACCCGACGGCCTGGCAATCTACCGCAGTCCCGATCAACTTCAGGGCGTAAATGCCGTTGCATATATTGCGGTGGCGGATATTGCCAAGATTGACTGGGATGTGCGCAGCATAGACGACCCCAGCCTGCTGGGAACTACAGATGAGCTGCGTACACCCTCGCAGTTTTACGGTGAATCCCCAGCACCGGTTATGATAAACGGAGGTTTCTTCTATGCCGAAGGCGGCAAGCGCTACAACGCCAGCGTAGCGGTGAGCGGTGGCCGAACCTATGGTGTGAACATAAATTATGCTTCCCAGGATTGGGAAACGATGTATTACCCGACCCGGGGCGTATTCTGCCTGCTGGCCGACAATTATGTCGCTGGTTGGACATACTACGTTAACGCCAATCAGCACTATTTCTACAATCAGCCGGCCCAAAACTCCTGGGATGCGGAACCCCTGCAACAGCCCGGAGCCAACTTTCCCGACGAGTACGCCGTTGATTTTACCCCCGAGACTGCAATCGGTGGCGGACCGGTGCTGCTCAAAGGCGGCGAGGTACAGAATACTTATAGGGAAGAGTTGTTCGACGGGCCGACAGGCATACTCTGCGACAGTCGTCATCCCCGAACAGCCATAGGCATATCTTCGGCTGATGGTCCCAGACTGGTGCTGTTCGTGTGCGAAGGCCGCAATATGACAGAGGGCGTGCCCGGCTTCACTACAGAAGAGGTAGCGTTGATTCTCAAGGACCTTGGCTGCGAAGAAGCCCTCAACCTGGACGGCGGCGGCTCCAGCTGTATGATTATAAACAATCAGGAGACCATAAAGCCTTCCGACGGCGCCCAGCGTGCCGTGGCAAGCGTCGTCCTGCTTAAGGCAAAATCCAATTAGGATGAAGAGATATCTGACAATACTGCTGCTTGGCCTGGCTTTCACGGCCGTCTCCTGTGAGAAGGACGACGGCTCGTTCAAATGGCGCGAGGAATGGAACAAGGACGATCCGGGGACGGATCCCGGCCCTGATCCGGGGACTGACCCCGATCCGTTCAATCCCGACATCAAGGGCGGGCCGCGCTACGTGTGGGTGGATGCGGCGGCCAACTATCAGTATTACGCCAATGATGCCGAGTATATCGCGGCCGACTGCGAACGCATAGCCAAGATGGGCTTCACCGACATAATCGTGGACGTGCGCCCCACCAGCGGGGATGTGCTCTTCGCCTCCGAGGTGGCCCCGCCCTGCACCAAGGTCGCAGCCTGGGTCAACGGCCACTACAGATGGGTGGAACGCACCGCCACTTTCGACTATCTGGCCACATTCATAGAAGCTGGCCACAAAGCCGGCCTGAGGGTCAATGCGGCCATCAATACCATGGTGGGTGGCGTGCATACCGCCATAGGCGACGTGGGTATGGTATATGACAAACCTGCGTTGCGCTCGTGGTGCTCCGTGGACAACCTGTCCACTGGAATGACCAATTCCCTGGACGACCCCGACACCGGCGCCAGATTCCTGGATCCGGCCAACCCTCAAGTGCAGGAATTCCTGCTCACCCTGATAGGGGAGCTGGCTTCTTACAAGGGCCTCGACGGCATAGTCCTGGACCGCTGCCGCTACGACGACAATAACCTGGATGCCGGCTATACCGATGCGGCCAAGGCGGCCTTCACGACCTATCTCGGCACCGAGCCTTCTTCCTGGCCGGTAATCCCGCAGGGCAGGAGTTCCCTTACCAACGTCAGCTCGCTGCAGCGTAACTGGCTCACTTTCCGCTGCAAAACCATACACGACTTTGTGGAAAAGGTGGCGGATAAGATTCACACCACAGCGCCCGATGTAAAGTTCGGGGTATATGTGGGGGCGTGGTTCTCGCAGTACTATTGCAGCGGCGTTAACTGGGCCAGCCCGAAATACGAACTTGCCCGCAACGAGTCTTCCTACAAGTGGGCCAACGCGGCTTATCAGAAGACGGGTTTCGCCGACCTGCTGGACTTCATTCTGCTTGGCGCTTATGCCGGCACCGACGGTGTCCACGGGGATTACGAATGGACCATGGAGGGCTTTGCAAAGCTCGGAAAGCAGCGCCTGTGCGGCGACGTGCCTTTCGCCGCAGGTCCGGACATCGGCAATGGCAGCGGCTTTGGCAACGGCCACCAGGAGGCCCTCATGCCGGACATCGTGAAGACCATGATGTCTTCTGCCGGCGGGCTGTTCATCTTCGATCTCTGCCACATAAGGATGTATAACTATTGGGACGCCTTTGAAAAGGCTATCGGCGAATATTTGGAAACACTTTAATATAAACCAACTTAATCAATCAGTTATGAAACATTTGAAACTATTTGCCCTTCTGGCGCTCGCAGTGCTGGCTATCTCCTGCGAGAAGAAAGAGGAGACCTTCGTGACAATCAAGTCCGACGAAGCTGTTGCCGTTTCTCAGGAGGGTGATGCAGTCAGCATCAAATTTATGACAAATGCTCCCTGGAAAGCCGAGTCCTCTGCCGACTGGCTGACTATCTCTCCCACCAGCGGTGAGGGTGTGAAAGGCGGTATGGATTTCACCATCAAGGCGTCCGCCCTGAAGAATGACAACACCGACAGCCGTACAGCAACTGTTACCATTACTTCGGGTACTCTGAGCAAAACTGTAACCGTTACCCAGGGTCAGAAAGACGCTCTTGAGGTAGATGTTCTCGAATACGAGGTCGGCCAGGAAGGCGGTACAGTTGAGGTTGAAGTCAACTCCAATGTGGAATACAATGTATCCATCCCCGAGGCTATCGACTGGGTCCATGTCGGAGCCACCAAGGCAATGGCAAAGACCACCGTTTCCCTCATTGTAGACGAAAACTTTGAAGAAGCCACCGAAGAGGCTCCCAACAGGGTGGCCAACATCACCATCACCGACGGTACTCTTTCCAAGACCATCAAGATTACCCAGGATCCGTTTGAACCTTTCTTCGAGCTTACCGGCGAGTGGGCAGGTATCCAGTGGAGCGCTTACGGCGACCCTACCATCATCCCTCGCGAAGGCATCGAAATCACTATCCCCGTCGAGACCAACCTGGACTGGAAACCTTATTTCTCTTATTGGAGCGACGAGGTGGGTGCCAGCGTACAGACCGACGACCTGGGCTGGGTTCACCTGAGCTACGACACCGAGAAAGCAGAGATTTATCTCAAATTCGACGAGAATACCAGCAACTTCTCCCGCGAGCACTACTTCTATATTGAATGCTACAACCACGACGGCAGCAAGAACGGCGCTTACGGCGGAACCGGCCACTATGTTCAGGAAGGCGTTAAGGTAGAGGGCGCAGCCGCAGAACTTATCTGGAACAAGAAACTCTCTGAGCTCGGTATTCCCGCAGCTTACAACCGCCTGGCTGTCAAAACATTTAATGGCCCCGCCCTCATAGTTTCGGATGGCGAGAAAGTACATGCCCTGGGCCCCAACAACGGTGCTTACTACAAGGCCATCACCTGGGCCGGTGTCAAACCCGGATCCATCTGCAGCGACGATGCCGGCAACGTGATTGTGGCCGAGCACACCGCAATGGAAAGCGGCACGACCTATTCCGTTTACTATGCTTCCGACGTCAATGCGGAGCCCATCAAACTCTTCGACCAGACTTCTGATTTTGCCGGCGCCATCGGCAACTGGCGTGTGCGCGGCGATATTTCCACTGCCGCTATGATAACCGCAACTGTGAGCGGTGATCCCGCATACTGGGCTGGTTGGGAGATAAAGAACAAAGAAGTTTCTCTTGACAACTATTATGTCCAGGGTACAGGCGGTCAGAACCGCGGCCCTGCTACAGGCACGGTATGGAGTCCAGTTAACTGCGCTTGCGTGGCTCTCGGAACTACTGCAGCCAGCGGTATCTATTTCCGCGGCTACGATGGAATACGTTCCGTGCATCTGCTGGCTGACGCGACGGCACCCAACTGGGTGACTCCTTATGTATGGACTCCCGTGATTGCCGGCATCGGCGATGGCAGCAATGAAAGCCAGAACAGCATGTCGATTATCGACTACAACGGCAAGCGCATCATGGCTATGACCCAGGGCTACCACTTCAACTATTCCGGCAATGGTGATATCTTCGTCCTGGATGTGACAGATGCTGCCAATCCCGTGATGCTGCTGGATATCAAGCCCACAGACTGGATCATTACCGAAGAAAACGACTTCAGCGGGCAGACCGGTTCCGATGTGCTCCTGCGCCCCGGCGACGGTTGTGTTGAGCTCTACGCCATCAACTCCGGCCGTCCTACACTGGCGCGCTTCAATGTGATTATCCCTTAATTTTCTCTTTATTCTCTATGCAGGGGCGCGGCGCTCGTTCTGTGAGCCCAAGCGCCCCTGCTTTCTTTTTGATTATGAAAATCCGTAATATCTTGCTTGCCGTCCTGATGATGACGATGGCTGCCTGCAGCCCGAAGCCCCAGCAAAAAATCCGCATGGTATGGATAGAGGTCGGCGCAAATTTTAATCAATACGCCAACAGCCAGGAAAACATCGCGGCCGACTGCCGGAGGCTGGCCGACGGCGGCTACACACACATTGTGGTGGAAGTCCGCCCGACCAGCGGCGACGTGCTGTTCAAAAGCACGGTTGCGCCAGAGTTGAAAGAAGAAGCCCTGTGGCGGGACGGCGGGCTCAAGTATGTGCCCCGCGAGGCCGATTTCGACTACCTGCAGGCCTTTATAGACGCCGGACACGCAGCCGGGCTCAAAGTCCTGGCCGGAGTCAATGTCATGGTGGGCGGCTTCCGCTGCGAGGCCGGTTGCCGCGGTATGCTATACGACCATCCCGAGAGGCGGTCTTGGGCTGCGGTGGACTATACGCCGGGCGGGCTCTTGAATCACATGGACGATTCCACCACCATCGGCGGGCGTTTCCTGGACCCGGCAAATGCCCAGGTGCAGGCCTTCCTGCTGCAGATGCTCAGCGATGTGGCAGCCTACAAGGATCTGGACGGGGTGGTGCTGGACCGCTGCCGCTACGACGACTACGCCATGGACGCTGGCTATACAGAAGCTGCCAAAGCCGCTTTTACCCGCTATCTGGGGCGCGAGCCGGAGCGCTGGCCGGTATTTGAAGAGCCCGGACACATCTTTCTGGAGCGCACTCCGGATGAGCTGGAAAACAAATGGCTGACCTTCCGCTGCCAGGTGATCCACGATTTCGTGGCTGCCGCAGTGGAGCGCATGCACCAGACCAACCCGCAGCTTAAGGTGGGCGTCTATGTGGGTGCCTGGTTCAGCGAATACTTTCGCAGCGGGGTCAACTGGACAAGTCCCAGATATCCCCTTGCACAGGAAGAGGAGACCTTCCGTTGGGCGACGGCCGACTACCAGGCCACGGGCTTTGCCGACCTGGTGGACTTTATGCTGCTGGGCGCATACTGCCCGGCCGATAATGTCCACGGCGACCAGGAGAAGACCATGGAGGGATTTGCCCGCCTGGGCGCCAAGCGCCTCTGCGGCGATGTGCCGTTCGTGGCTGGCCCGGATATCGGCAACCAGCCTGGATTCGAGAAGGGCGGCCGTGCCGAGCTGCTGCCGGAGATAGCGGCCACCATGGATGCTATCTGCGACGGCTGCTTTATCTTTGACCTGTGCTACATCCGAGCTTTTGACTATTGGGACGCATTCAATAAATAATCTATGGAAAAAAGAAACCTTGCCATCGACATTTTCAGGGGACTTACGGTGGCCCTGATGGTCTGTGTGAATGATTTCTGGGCCGTGCACAATGTGCCGCATGCCCTGGAGCATTTCGCGACATACGAAGACGGAATGGGCCTTTCGGACATCATCTACCCGATGTTTCTCTTTGCGATGGGAATGAGCGTGCCGCTGGCCCTGGAGCGCAGATTCCAGAAAGGCCTGTCGCTTGCCTCCACGCTGAAGCACATCCTGGGACGCACGCTGGCGCTGCTGCTGATGGGCTCGTTCATCGTCAATTCGGAATCCGGCATCGCCTGGAACAAGGGCGTGTTCTGGCTGCTGATGGTCGTCGGCTTTTTCCTGGTATGGAACCGTTATCCTGATGGTTTCAAGGCCAGAAAGCCGCTGCGCATCGCCGGGGCGCTGATCCTTGCCGCCCTGGCCCTGGCCTACCGTTCGCCCGAGGGCGGCCTGTTCCGCGCCAGCTGGTGGGGCATACTTGGGCAGATCGGCTGGATGTATCTCTTCAGCGCATTTGCCTATGTCCTCTGTCGCGGGCGGCAGTGGATCCTGGCGCTGCTCTGGCTGGGTTTCTGTGTGGTAAATATTTCCGTTGCGCCTATGCGGGACGCTTCCCAACTGACAGCCGGGAACTACCTGGCGGACTTTTCCGACGCCCTGCATCTGGGCAACGGCCACAGCATAATCATGGCCCTGGGCGGGATGATATGTGTCCTGACAGGCCTGAAGCTCAAGAATAACCGTCTTTTGGCAGGTTTTGGCGCGGCCCTGGCCCTGGCGCTGCTGGCCGCCCTGAGCCACAAGTGGTGGATTATCTCCAAGAATCTGGGCACCCTGCCTTGGTGCCTGTATGTCTCGGCCATTTCGGTGGCGCTGTACACCCTGCTGCGCGCTCTGGAGCGCAAAGGACTCACCGCCTGGGCCAAGCCCATAGATCCGGCCGGGAAAGCTACCCTGACGGTATATATGCTGCCGTATTTCTTTTACAGTCTCTGGATTTTCCTTGCTCCGACCGTGCCCGGGTGGATGTCCGGCTGGGTGGGGGTGGCCAAGTGCACCCTTTTCTCCGCCCTGTGCATCTTCTCTGCCTGGGGACTTGGAAAAGTCGGCATAAAACTCAAGATATAATTAACTATATTTGGACATGAAAAAATCGCTCTTGCTGGTCATTGCCCTTATGCTGCTCTCCTGCGGGCACGAATATGATGTAGTGATAATCGGTGGTGGTACGGGAGGATGCGCCGCGGCAATCGAGGCTGCCAGAAACGGCTCAAAAACCCTGGTCGTGGAGTCCGGGCAGTGGCTGGGCGGCATGCTCACCAGTGCCGGAGTGAGCGCCATAGACGGCAACTACCGCCTCCGCGGGGGCATTTTCGGCGAGTTTACCGATTCGCTGGCTGTCCGTTACGGCGGCTATGACAGACTCAAGTCCGGCTGGGTCAGCAATATCCTTTTCAATCCCAGGGTGGGGGCGGAAATCCTTTCAAACATGGCGGCGCAGGCCGGGGTGAATACCCTCTTCGGCACGCAGCTGAGCCAGGTGCAGCGCATCCGGAGCGGCTGGAAACTGAAGCTGTCAGACGGTTCTGAATTAAGGACCCGCATCCTTATAGACGGCACGGAGCTGGGCGATGTGGCCAAGATGGTTGGCGCCGCGCAGCTGGACGACCGCCGCTATGTGCAGGACATGACCTATGTGGCGATTGTCAAGTTCTACGACCACGATGTGCTCATGGATATGCCACAGGATTATGATATAGAGAATTACCGCAGTTGCTGCGACAATCCTCTGGCAGAGAATGAAGGCGGCTTCAATCCCCTGGGCCAGCAGCTCTGGAGCCCGGAGATGATGCTTTCCTACGGCCGTCTGCCGGACGGCTATATGATGCTCAACTGGCCGGTTTTCGCCAATGACTACTACGAAGAATACCTGGATATGGACGCCCGGCAGCGGGCGGAACTCTACCGGAAGGCAAAGAACCGTACTTTGGGTTTCATATATTTCCTGCAGCACGAGTTGGGCTACACCAATCTGGGCATTGCAGACGATGTCTATCCCACAGAAGACGGTCTGCCGTTCTATCCCTATTTCCGGGAGGCGGCCAGGGTTGCCGGGAGGGACACTATGACGGTAGAGGCCGCGAAGAACCCCTATGACTACGACCTTTATACCCGCGCCGTGGCCGTGGGCGACTATCCGGTGGACCACCATCATGTGCAGAACCCTCACCGCAAAGAGCTTGCACACCTGTGGTTCGGCAAAATCCCGTCGTTCAGCGTTCCGCTCGGAGTGGTGATACCCGTTGCCACGGAAGATTTTCTGGTGGCCGACAAAGCCGTGAGCGTGAGCTGGGAAATGAACGGTGCCGTGCGCCTGCAGCCCGTCATCATGGGGCTTGGGCAGGCCGCGGGAGCGCTTGCCGCCCTGGCGATAAAAAGCGGCCGGCATCCCGGCGACGTCCCGGTTTCGGCGGTCCAGTCCCTGCTTTTGGACGAAGGCTGCTACCTGATGCCGTTCCTGGACCTGAAACCCGGCGATCCCGGTTTCAGACAGTTGCAGGAGCAGGGCGTCAAAGGCCAGGTGAGGGGCGTCGGGCGCAGTGTGAACTGGTCCAACGAGACATGGGTCAATGTACCTGAATAAAAGATATAGATATCATGAAAAGGAGAGATTTCTTAAAAAGTTCGGCCCTCGCCACCGCTGCTGCAGTGGCGGCGCCGGTCCTGGCTTCGTGCGAGAGCACTTCCAAGGCTAAGGCCAATCTTAAACCCGCCGCCAATTTTGACTGGCGCGACGACGGCACCTTTACAATTCTGCAGATTACCGACACGCACTATATCCTGGGCGATTCCCGCTCGGATCCCTGTATGGCCTGCGTCAAGGAATCCATAGAAGCTGTCCGCCCGGATTTGATTATCCACACAGGTGATATAATCTTTGCCAGTCCGGCCTATGAGGCGGCCAGGACGGTTCTGGCACCCCTGTCAGAGAGTGGAATCCCCTTTGCGGTGGCCCTGGGCAACCACGACGACGAATACGATGCCACGCGCCCGGAGCTTTATGAGTTTATCCGCACGATGAAAGGCTGCGTGAATCTGCCGCCCAAAGAGGGTGTTTACGGCTGCTCCAACGATGTCATAACCCTTGGCGGAGAAAAGCCCGACAGGGTGTTCTATCTCTTCGATTCGGGGAATTCCGTTAAGATCAAAACGCGCGAAGACCAGTTTTCCTACGATTATATCCGCGGCAGCCAGATTGGCTGGTATCGCGCACACAGCGAGCGCTTTACTGCCGCCAACGGGGGCACTCCTGTGCCGTCGCTGGCCTTTTTCCACATCCCCCTGCGCGAAACGGGCGAGGGAGTGGCAGCCGGCGGCGAACTTGTGGGCAACAACTGCGAAGCCAGCTGCCCGTCCGACATAAATAGCGGCCTGCTGGCCAATTTCCTGGAGATGGGCGACGTGGAGGCTGTCGTTAACGGCCACGAGCACGACTGCGACTATGTGTTGAATTACGGCCCGATGTTCTATATCTACGGCCGCTGCACAGGTGGCGGGACCGTCTATTACAATTTGGGCGCAGAGGGCGCGCTGGGTGCACCTATCCCCGGCTGCCGTGTGTTTAGCTTCAAAAAAGATGAACCCGGTTTCCGCACCTGGGTCCGCATACTCGGCGGTGAGATCCAGCAAAAAATCTACTGCCACGACAATAAAATATCAAGAGAATAAATGAAACAGAAAGTAAGTGCTTACGTGGTATTCCTCTCCGTGGTCGCTGCCATCGGAGGAATCCTTTTCGGCTATGACACGGCGGTCATTTCGGGTACCACGGAAATAGTCAAGACCCAGTTCGGCCTGTCCACCGGCATGGAAGGCTGGTATGTGGGCTGTGCCCTGATAGGTTCTATCATCGGTGTGCTTGTGGCCGGAATGCTTTCAGATTTTCTGGGTCGCAAGAAGACTATGCTCATTGCTGCGCTGATGTTTTCGGTGTCGGCCATAGGCTGCGCCATCAGTGCAAACTTCACGCAGCTGGTCATCTACCGTATGATAGGCGGTTTCGGAATAGGCATAGTGTCCATAGTGTCGCCCATCTACATCTCGGAAGTTTCTCCGGCAAGGGTCAGGGGCACGATGGTAAGCTTCTACCAGCTTTTTATCACCATCGGCTTTCTGCTGGCCTACCTTGTTAATTATCTGATACTCAAGGGTGCGGTGCTCGACAGCAGCGACCCTGCACTCTCGGCCAGGATGTTCAACAACGAGTACTGGCGCGGAATGCTCGGCTTCGAGACTATCCCGGACGTGCTGTTCCTGATAGTTATATTCTTCATTCCCGAGAGTCCCCGCTGGCTCATCGTCAAGGGGCAGGACCCCAAGGCGCTGACCATCCTCAGACGGATTTACTCTTCTGACGCAGAGGCCTCCGAGGGCCTTGCCGCCACCAAGGAGTCCATCGCCGGCGAGGTCAAGACGGAGTGGAAGGCCCTCCTGGAGCCCGGCATTCTCAAGGCAGTGCTGGTGGGCAGTGCAATCGCCATCCTGGGGCAGTTCATGGGTGTGAACGCGGTGCTGTATTACGGGCCTAAGATCTTTTCCGACGCAGGTTTCTCGGACCCTCTGTTCTCTACCGTGCTGGTCGGCGTGGTGAATATGCTCACCACCGTCATAGCCCTGCTTATCATAGACAAGGTGGGACGCAAGCAGCTTGTCTGGTGGGGTGTGGGCGGCATGATATTCTGCCTGCTGATGATAGGGCTCTATTTCCTGCCCTCGACCAACCTGCCCAACTGGTTCATGCTCACCTTCTTCCTGCTATATGTCTTCTGCACCGCCATCTCCATCAGCGCGGTGGTGTTCGTGCTGCTGAGCGAGATGTATCCCAACCGGGTGCGCGGCCTGGCGATGTCCATCGCCGGTTTCGCCCTCTGGGTCGGCACCTACCTGATCGGGCAGCTGACGCCCTGGATGCTGGAGACACTCACCCCGGCCGGCACCTTCTTCCTCTTTGCCTTCATGTGCCTGCCGTATCTGTGGATTATGTACAAATACGTCCCGGACACCACCGGCAAATCCCTGGAAGAAATTGAAGCCTTCTGGAAAAAGCGTTAGCTGCCGGGGCGTGTGGAGCCCAAGTGGCTGATTGATAGTAGATAATAAGAAGTGCCTCCCTTGTTTTGCAGGGGAGGCACTTCTTATATTCAACTTGATATCAGCGCATTACGCTCCACCGCTACAATCTCCAGCCGACCCTGAAGGCGATGGTGGGCAGCAGCCAGTTGTGGGTCTTGGTGGTGGCTTCGCCGCTGTAGCCGTTGTCGTCTGTTTCGGCAAGCTGGGTGACATCCGTGCGGTTGAATTCGCACCGCTGGAAGGTAGGTCCCACGGCAAAGTACCACGAGCGGCTCTTGTCGGTGCTCTTGGTCTTGAAAGTGTAGCCGAAAGAAGGCTCTACATACATGCCGTGCTTGCGTCCGCTCTTGTCGAAGAGCTTGCGGTCCCAGTCGAAGCGGAATACTGCAAACTCGTAGCCCACGTCCAGCCGTATGAACGGCAGCCGCATCTTGTCTTTGGCAAGATAATACTGCAGCGAACCATAGACGGGCACAAAGAAATTGAGCGGTTCGCGCACCCGGTCTATATCCACCTTTCCATCGAGATAGTTCACCCGTTTGAAATCGGTCAGGTAGGAGGTTTCGACCATACCGCTGCCTACGCCCACAAACAGGCCGCCGCCCCAGGGGATGCGGTATCCGTTGAGGATATTGATACCAAAGTAGTTGTTGCTGCAGCGCACGGGGCCCACAGAACCCATACCCTCGATGGAGAGTTCGTATCCTTGCGCTTTTGCACCCAGGGTGAATGCCGTGATGCAGGCGATGGTCAGCAGTAATTTCTTCATTTTCTACGAATGTGGTCAGATGTAATTATTTCTTGAGACTGTCGCGGATCTCACGCAGCAGCTGGATATCCTCGGGGATAACTGGCTCTTCGGGAGCGGCCGGCTCTTCTTCTTTCTTCTTGAGGTCTTTCATCTTGTTGATGCCCTTGATAACCATAAAGATGCACCAAGCGACAATCAAAAAGTCAACGAGAGTCTGGATAAAGTTGCCATAGTTGAGGGTAACGGCGGGTTTGATCACATTCTCGCCCTCCATAACTGCCTGGCGCAGGGTGACGGAAAGAGTTGTGAAATCGACATTGCCGATAAGTGCACCCACCAGCGGCATGATGAGGTCATTGACCAAAGAGGTGACGATTTTGCCGAATGCGCCGCCGATAACAACGCCGACAGCCATATCAACCACATTGCCTTTCATGGCGAATTCCTTGAATTCTTTGAGCATTTTTCCCATAATCTTAAGTTTTAGTGTTATTTGTGTTAAGTGATGATTTGAGCAAATGTAAATAAAAAAAACCAAACTATGAAGCCAGCAGCGCCTTATACATCACCAGGCATATCCAGGCGTCGGTTGCGGCGTAGAGCTGCTGGGCGTAGGACAGGGTAGAGGCTTCCCAGTTGCTCAGCTGCTGGGCCTTGGACACCCGGCGCGAGAGAATGATGCCGGCGAGCTTCTTTACGCTCTTGTCGGTAATCCCATAGGCCTCGGCAAAACGCTGCAGGTCCATAAAGCGGGCGGCTTCGAAGTGGTTGTAGTGCTGCAGGCCGCGCACGTCGTCGGCCACCGCCGCCCCGACCTTGGTGATAGAGCTGCTGGCAAGTATGTCCGCCAGGGGGTCGGGAACCCCCAGCGTATGGAGCCGGAAGAGGTAGGCCGTGTCTTCGTTGCTCAACTGCAGCAGGGCGGTGGGGCACCTGGGCGCGTGAGGCTGGAAGACCGGTTTGGTCTCGGTGTCGAAGCCTATTATGCGGCTGGCGGCCAGATTTTCTATCGCATCGTCGAAGGCGGCGCCACTCTCTGTGATAATCTTGATCTCTCCCGGGAATGAAATCAACTCGAGGCTCTCTATTTCTTCTGGGGTTATGCTCTCTTTGAATCTCATACTTACATCGGAAGGTCGCTGTAGTGGGCAACCTGCTGGTCGGTGATGCGCAAGGCCAGATTGTTGTCTTTGCGCAGGGTACGGTAGCACTCCATTGCGGCGCACTCCGAAGGATTGATGATAATCAGTTTGTCGTTGACGTAGGACCTGTAGGGGTAATCACCTCCGATTCGCTTGGAGCGGTAGTTGCCTATCAGCTCCTGGATGGCCTCGAGTTGCCCGGGGGCTATGGCCATGTCTGTAATCAGCGAGCAGATGGGCACCGGCTGGCCTGCCGCAAAATGCCCTTCCAGCATTTTCACGAAGGCTGCCTGCAACTCTTCGGTGGAAATCGAGTCGCGGGCCGGGATACTCTGACATACGATGGGTATGGAGGCTTTCAGGCCGCGCTCGGCCATGACGTCTTTGATGGTCTGCTGCCAGGCGCCGGAAGCAATCGAGAGGCTGTCGGTCAGCACGCCTACGGCATAGTTGAGCATAGGCGATTTCTCGAGCTGGTCGAAGAGTCCCTTGACGCCCTCTTCCACGACGCTCAGGATCTTCACGCCGGAGCCGCTTGCCGCCAGCATGTTGCGGATTGCATCCAGGCCCGTAGAGCGTGTCAGGTTGCCGGCCGCGATAATTATCTTGGCCCGCTCCTTCTCGCCCTGGGCGCACTTGTCGCCCACCAGGAACAGGGCGTTCTTGATGGCGGCGTCGTGAATGTCTATGCGTCCGCTCTCGTCGTAGATGTTGTCGGCATCGGAGAGGGTGGTGTAGTAGATAAAGTGTTCGCCGGCGAAATCCCGTATGCGGTCGCTGTTTTCGCTGCCGGTGATATTGTCGAAGCGGTCCAGCGTCACTGCGCAGTCGAGCGTCACGGTAGAGGAGCTGCTCACGTCAAATATCCCGATCGGCAAATCTGCGATGTTCTTGGGATAGGTAGAAAAGTCGGTATAGTAGCTCGAAGTGGTGTCGTACAGCGCTTTTTGTGCCAGCGGGTCCAGGGCTATCTCCTGCACCGGGGCGCTCTTGCAGCCCGCAAGGCAGAGAATCAGGGCCAGTATGGACAGTCTGTTGCGCATTATTTTACATATTTAAACTGGCCGTGGGCCGACTCCAGCAGGACTTCTGCCTCGGGGGCGCTTTCTACACGGCCGATGATTTGTGCATCTACGTTGAAGCTGCGGCTGATTTCTACAAGTTCCGGGGCTATGGCCTCCGGCACATAGATCTCCATCCTGTGACCCATGTTGAACACCTTGTACATCTCGCTCCAGGGCGTCCCTGACTCGGCCTGGATGGCTCTGAACAGCGGCGGCGTGTCAAACAGATTGTCTTTTACCACGCGCAGGCCGTCTATGAAACCCAGCACCTTGGTCTGGGCGCCGCCGGTGCAGTGAATCATGCCGTGGATATCCTTGCGGTGGGCGTCGAGCATCTTCTTTATCACGGGCGCATAGGTGCGGGTGGGGGAGAGCACGAGCTTGCCGTAGCTTATACCGGTCTCGGGCTCTATGTCTGTCAGCCGTTTGCTGCCGGAATAGATGTATTGCTGATCTATGGCGCTCTCGTAGGTTTCGGGATATTTTTCTGCCAGATATTTTGAGAAGACGTCGTGACGGGCGCTGGTAAGGCCGTTGGAACCCATGCCGCCGTTGTAGCAGTCCTCATAGCTGGCCTGCCCGAAAGAGGCCAGGCCCACTATCACGTCGCCGGCGGCGATGTTGCGGTTGTCTATGATGTCGCTCTTCTTTGCGCGGGCGCACACCGTGCTGTCCACGATGATAGTGCGCACCAGGTCGCCCACGTCGGCAGTCTCGCCGCCGGTCAGGACTATGTCTATGCCGTAGGCGCGCATCCTGTCGGCAAACTCCTGCGAACCGTTTATCACGGCGGCGATCACCTCGCCGGGGATGCGGCTGCGGTTGCGGCCTATGGTGGAACTCAGCAGCATGCCGTCGGTGATGCCGACGCACAGCAGGTCGTCGGTGTTCATCACAATCGCATCCTGCGCGATGCCCTTCCATACGCTCATATCGCCGGTCTCGCGCCAGTAGGCGTAGGCCAGGCTGCTCTTGGTGCCGGCACCGTCGGCGTGCATCACCGTGCACCAGGCGCTGTCGGGACCCTCAAAGTCGGGCACGATTTTGCAGAAAGCCGAGGGGAAAAGCCCCTTGTCCATCCGGGATATCGCCTTGTGGACTTCGCTCTTGGAAGAAGACACGCCGCGGGCGGCGTATCGCTGTGCTTCTCTGTTCTCCATCTGAAAAAGTGAAGTATTGATTTGCAAAGATAGCAAAATTGAATTTTTTCAAATAAAGTGAGTATATTTC
>CACXHG010000013.1 GCA_902767355.1 uncultured Bacteroidia bacterium | reverse complement strand
GGCTCTACCGGCGTGATGCCTATGGGCCCGATGGCGGCCGTGGCGGGGCTGGATTTGCACTACAACATATACAAGAGCCACTATCTGATGCTCACCGGCAACTACGCCCGCGACGCATACAGTTTTGAAAATCTTGCCGTGGGCAACGGCATCTACGGCTTCCGGCTGGGCTATGCCTTTGATTTTGTGGCCGGCCCCATAGAGTTTGACCTCAACTGGAACAGCTATACCCGTTCGGTGGGGGCATACCTTGGATTCGGATTCTGGTTCTAGGCTATGGAAAAGGATAAGATATTGGCCCGCTTGACCCGCCTTTGCAGTATGAGGGAATACTGCAAGAAGGATATCGCGGCCAAGATAGAGAGGATGAAGGGCGAGGATGCTATTGACACGCAAGCGATTATTTCGCAACTTTGCGAGGATAAATATATAGACGAAAGCCGATATGCGGCCTTTTTTGCGCGGGACAAGAGCGCATTGGCCGGCTGGGGAGGGCAAAAGATCCGTTATGCCCTGGCAGCCAAAGGGATAGAGAGGGAGGTGATAGACAGCGCCCTGGAGCAGATAGATGTTGCCAAGGCGCAGAAAAAGATGGAGAGCGTGCTTGCGGCAAAGCTGCGGACCCTGAAGGGGGACAGGCAGGAAGTGTTTGCAAAGCTCGTGAAATTCGGCGCCGGCCGCGGGTATTCGTATAACCAAATAAAAGCGTTTTATGATAACACAGGACGAGGTTAGTAAAATCGCACAGCGGTTGAAGACGTTGGGGAGGTATCTTTGACATACCTGCTAAACTGGAGCAGGTAGAAAAGCTGCACGCCACCACTCTGGAGGCGGGCTTCTGGGACGATCCCAAAGAGGCGGAAAAGACCCTCAAGAAGATTTCCGGCATTAAATACTGGACCGACGGCTATGCTGCCGCCGAGAGCAAGCTTGCAGACCTTGAAGTTCTGTTGGAGTTTGGCGAAGACGCGGCCGACGATGCCCAGAAGGCCTATGACGACCTGGTGGCCAGCGTAGAAGCGCTGGAGATGCGCAATATGCTCAGCGCAGAAGGCGACAACCTGGGCGCCATCCTCAAGATAAACAGCGGCGCCGGCGGCACCGAGTCCTGCGACTGGAGCGCTATGCTGATGCGTATGTACACCCGCTGGGCAGAGCGCAACGGCTACAAGGTGGCCGTGGCGGATGTGCTGGAAGGCGAGGAGGCGGGAGTGAAATCAGTCACTTTGGAAATCGAGGGCGACTATGCCTACGGCTATCTCAAGGGCGAGAGCGGGGTGCACCGCCTGGTGCGCATCTCGCCGTTCAACGCCCAGAGCAAGCGGCAGACATCGTTCTCGTCGGTATTCGTGTATCCGCTGGTGGATGATACCCTAGAAATAGAAATCAACCCCGCCGACCTGGAGTGGGACACCTACCGCAGCAGCGGCGCGGGCGGCCAGAATGTGAATAAGGTCGAGACGGGCGTGCGCGTGAAGCATATTCCCACGGGCATAGTGGTGGAAAACACCGAGACCCGCTCGCAGCTGGACAACCGCCAGAACGCCCTGCGCATCCTCAAGAGCCACCTCTACGACCTGGAACTGCAGAAGCGCCGCGAAAAGCAGGCCGAGCTCGAAGGCCAGAAGAAGCGCATAGAGTGGGGCAGCCAGATACGCAACTACACCCTGCAGCCCTTCCGCCTGGTCAAGGACCTTCGCACCGGCTACGAAACCAGCGACACGGCCGGCGTGCTGGACGGCGACCTGAACGAGTTTATGAAACTCTACCTTATGCAAAACGGAAATAGTAATAATTAAATAGCGATATGGATTATAAGTACGAACCTATGTTTCAGCTTGGTCCCGACACGACCGAGTACTATTGTCTTACAAAAGAAGGCGTGAGCGTCTCTGAATTCGAGGGCCACAAGATTCTCAAAGTGGCTCCCGAGGCCCTCAAGGCCCTGGCAAACGCCGCCTTCAGGGATGTGAACTTTTTGCTGCGCCGCAGCCACAACGCCCAGGTGGCCTCCATACTGAATGACCCCGAGGCCAGCGAGAACGACAAGTATGTAGCCCTGACCATGCTGCGCAACGCAGAGGTGGCCTGCAAGGGCCAGCTCCCGTTCTGCCAGGACACCGGCACCGCCATCATCCACGGCGAGAAGGGCCAGCAGGTCTGGACCGGTTTCAACGACGAAGAGGCCCTCTCCGAAGGCGTCTATAAGACTTATACAGAGGAGAATCTGCGCTACAGTCAGAACGCTCCGCTGGACATGTACAACGAGGTCAACACCAAGTGCAACCTGCCCGCGCAGATAGACATCGAGGCCACCGAGGGCATGGAATACCGCTTCCTCTGCGTGGTAAAGGGCGGCGGCAGCGCCAACAAGACCTATCTCTATCAGGAGACCAAGGCCCGCATCCAGAATCCCGGCACCCTGGTGCCCTTCCTCACCGAAAAGATGCGCACCCTGGGTACGGCCGCGTGCCCGCCCTATCACATCGCGTTCGTCATCGGCGGCACATCGGCAGAGAAAAACCTGCTCACCGTGAAGCTGGCCTCCACCCATTACTATGATTCCCTGCCCACCACCGGCGATGCCAGCGGCCGCGCCTTCCGCGATATCGAGCTGGAGAAACAGCTGCTTCAGGAGGCGCGCAAGATAGGCCTCGG
>CACXHG010000012.1 GCA_902767355.1 uncultured Bacteroidia bacterium | reverse complement strand
TTTTTGTCGGGCACAAAGCGCAGGCGGAAAATCTCGGGCAACATCATCAGCAGGCATACTATGCAGCTGACAAAAATGGCAAATATGGCGTAGGTAAAGTCGGGGGTGGCGCTCACAAAGCGCGTAATAAGCGCTCCGCTGTGAGAAGCCAGATACTTGGGTAGAACCAGATACAGAAGCAGATTCACCCCCAGCTCGGTAAAGATCTTCAGGGTCTTTATCACGGCAAACTTCAGGGCCTTGTGCTCATAGCGCAGGCGGGCAAAAAGTATGGCGGTGACTGTATCTATGAGCAGAATCGCGCCCACATAGACAATCACCTTGCCAAAACCCTCGTAGCCCAGTGCCGAAGATATTCCGCCGGAGAATACCGAAACCCCTGTAAAAAAGACCGCGCACAGCCCCAGCACAATCATAAAGGCGTTGGAGAAGATGCGGTTCGGGTCGGCTTTAGCATCGCCTTCGTCGGCGGCATTCTTCTCTTTCTGGGCATAGCGGAAACAACCGGTTTCCAGTCCGAGTGCCAGCACCACCTGAAGGATTGCGATGTAGGCCAGAAATTCCGTCACAATACCGTAATTCTCCCGCGAGAGAATATTGGTGTACAGCGGCACCAGCAAGAAGTTCACCACCCTGGCCAGGATGGTGCTCAGACCGTAGATGGCGGTCTCACCTGCAAGTTGCTTGAACGGATTCTTTGCCATAGCGTAAAATTTAATCTGCTAAGATAATAAAAATTACGCTTCGGTGGCACCTTTTGCCTTGCGGGCGGCCAGTACGCCTCGCACGGCAAAGAACGCCATTATGCCGAACATCAGCACTATGCACACCAGCGAGATGGTATCGCCCTTGCGCACGCTGTCCGGGCGGAATTCAAAGCGGATGTGATGCTCTCCCGCGGGCACGTTCATCGCCCTCAGGGTATAATTTGCGCGGAAGTGCTCTGCCGGCTGGCCGTCTATCGTGGCCTTCCAGCCGTAGGGATAGTAGATTTCGGAGAAGACTATCGCTCCGCCCGACGGGCTGCTGCAGTCATATTCGAGATAGTCGGGGCGGTATTTGGTCAGCTGCACCCGGGCTTCCTCGCCTGCCGGAGAAAAGCCCTCCACATAGCTGCCGAAGGCATCGGTGTCCACCACCATGGTGCTGGCCAGATTTACCTGCATCAAGGCCGCGCACTCTGCATCGGCGCCCTTGACCGCACACAGGCTGTCGGCAAACCAGGCATTTCCCAGCGCATGCTCATTGGGCACGACCACGGCCTGCCCCTCCTGCTCGGTGACAAAATACTTGGTGTTGAGCATATCTATGACCGGCATGTGCATCTGCCCCAGATGCTGGTCTATAAGGTCTTGATAGCGACGCAGCTTGGCGGCCGAATAGCCGCCTATGGATTTGAGGCGGTAGCTGGTGCGGTTTTCGTTGAAGGGATTGCCGCCCACCAGATTGAAGACCCTGAAATTGGGGTCCTTATCGGCAAGTATCTCCTTTTCCCAGGGCTGTATGGCAAAATTGTTTTCGAACTGGACCGGACTCTGGAAGTAAGAGGCATTGAAATAGCGCTGGTCCACGCCCCAGAGGTCCACCAGAATCAGCACCGCCAGCAGGGCGCTGGCCCAGGTCTGCTTAAGCTTGCCGGAAGCCATAAACCACAGCACGGCAGCCCCGAGCACGACAAACAGCAGGCTGCGCCAGGCATCGGCAGAGAGCATCGCCGCCCGCTGCTCCACCAGCATGGGCATAAACCAGTCGGGAAGCTGACTGGCAAGATAGGCATCGCCCTGACCGGTAAAAGGCAGCAGGGCCTTGCCGCCGAGGGCCAGTATCAGGCACAGGCCGCCGGTTATGCCGGCGCTCCAGGCCAGGGCCTTGCCCAGACTCTTGCGCTCCAGCTTGCCGCCGGCAACCTCCTTCACTGCCAGAAAGCCCAGCAGCGGGATGGTAATCTCGGCCACCACCAGTATCGAAGACACCGTACGGAATTTGTCATAGAGCGGGAACCAATTGAAAAACAGCTTGGTAAACGGCATAAAGTGGTAGCCCCACGACAGAAATACAGAAAACAGGGTCGCCGCCAGCAGCGCCCACTTGTAGGGGCCCTTGACAATGAACAGACCCAGCACGAACAGCAGGCATACGATGGCGCCCAGATACACCGGGCCGGAGGTGAAGGGCTGGTCGCCCCAGTAGGTCGGCACCGACGCGCAGAACTGCGCTGCCGCCGAAGGCTGCACGCCCTTGGCCACCATGTCCTTGTAGAGCACGCTGCCGCGCCCCAGCTCATAATTGCTGCTGCCGCCCATGAAGTTGGGCACCAGGAAGGTGAGCGTCTCGTCTATGCCATAGCTCCACTGGGTGGCATAGTCGATGTCCAGACCGCCTGCACTCTTAGCCGCCTCAGTCCCGTCCTGACCAAGGTCGCTGTGGCCGCCGCGCATCGTCTGGGTCATATATTCCTTGTTGGCAAAGGCATTGGCGCTGGTCACGCCCAGCCCTATGGCAAAGCTGGCCGCAAAGATGAGTGTCGCCACCAGCCACTGCTTCATCTGCTTGTCCCGGATGTGGATATAGAGCTCTGCACACCAGAGCACGCCAGCCATCAGCAGGATGTAGTATGCCATCTGCGGGTGGGGCGTCAGGCCCATGGCGGTAAAAAACATCACCAGGGCGCTCCCCCAGCCGTACTTTTTCTTATAGATGAGCAGCATCCCCACCACGACCAGCGTCATCCAGGCCAGCGAACTGGTCTTGCCGCCGTGGTTTGCGCCTATGATTATCAGAAAATAAGAAGAAAACGCCACCGCTATGGCCCCCGCCACAGAAGCCCACTTCCCCACTCCGAAGGCCCGCATCAGTATGAAAAAGGCTATCAGGTAAAAGAGAATCGTCATGATCTGATTGCTGTGGCCCCAGTGAAAAAAGTTGTAGAAGGGCCTGAGGATCCTCTCCGAGCGGTAGTGCGCCCCTCCTATCTGATAGTTGGGCATGCCGGAAAACAGCGCCCCCGTCCACCAGGAATTGCCGCCCTCCGCGTGGCGGTAATTCAGGCACTCCTGCACCGCCGCCGTGCCGTTCACGCCGTCGGCATTGCCTATTACCTTGCCCTGCAGCACAGGATAGCAATAGGCCACGGCCAGGGCGATAAACAACACAAATATCAGGATATAAGGGAGTACGTCTTTCTTGAAATTCATAACAATGCGATTAAAACATGCAAAGTTATAAAAATCTACGCAATACGTATTGCAGCGACCCTGCGGGTAGAAGCGGTGATCTTGAAGCGGTCGTCTGTGCGGGGTGCGGCAATGCCGGCCACAGCCACGATGTGCTCTCCGGAAGAATCCTCCCAGAAAACTATGCGGGCGCGGCGCTTCTGCTCCAGGTCCAGCTTCAGGTCGGTGAAAAAGTCGCTCACCAGGCGGCTGCCGCCCATCCCGAGCGGCCGGAAGCGGTCGCCCTGCTGCCAGGGGCGGCATTGCAGAGCGCCCCCTATGGCATCGGCATCGGCATAAAACACGCCTGCGGGGGCGTTTTTGGGGTCGAAGCCTTCTGGCCGGTCGAAAACCTCCAGCTCCACCCTGCCGGCAGCGGCGTCGGAGAGAGGATAAATCTTGAAAAACTCGCGGTCGCGTATCAGGCGGTGGGTCGCGCTCAGGAATTCCTTGCCGCTCTGCGCGTCGGCAGCGCGCTGCACGTCAGCTGTTTGCGACGCATTAAAACCATAGCGCTCGAGCAGGCGGTAGATCCAGTAACCGCCGTGGGGCTCGGCCGCAAGACCGCGGATATCTATACAGACGGCGTCGCCATCTTCGCGGCACAGCCGGCCGCGCACCGCCTCCAAATCATCGTCCAGCACAGCCTGGGCCTGAGCGAAGCGCTGCATCTCGGCGGCCATGGTGTCCAGCACAGACGGGTTGATGGCCCTAAGCTCATTCAAAACCCTGTGTCTGATGCGGTTACGGGCAATGTCGATGTCCGCGTTAGTATAGTCTTCCCTGAAGGTGACGCCATGCTCTGCGGCATAGCGTTCTATCTGCTCGCGGGAGAAAATGAGCATGGGGCGCAGCGTGCGGCCGCTGGCAGCCCTTATGCCGGCCAGCCCCCTCAGACCGGTGCCGCGCGTCAGGTTGAGCAGCAGGGTCTCCGCCGCATCGCCCTTGTTGTGCGCCACCAGCAGGCGGCCGAAGCCCTCCGCGTCCATCAGCTCCCTGAACCATCCGTAGCGCAGCTCGCGGGCCGCCATCTCTATCGAAAGGCCCTTTTCGGCGGCGTATGCGCGTGTATCAAACTTCTTGGTAAAGAAAGGAATGCCCCCCTTCTGGCAGGTGGAGCGCACAAGCTGCTCGTCTTTGTCGCAGTCGCCCGGCCTCAGCGAGAAATTCACGTGGGCAACGGCAAACTTCTGCCCCAAAGAGGAATGGAGCGCCAGGTGCAGCATGGTCATGGAGTCCACGCCGCCGCTTACTGCCAACAACAGCGTGCCGCGCCAGCCGCCGAGCAGCCTGGCCAGCTCTCTGTCAAAGGCAGCCTGCACTATTTTAAGGTATATGAGAAGGTCAGTCCGGCAATCTCCTGGAACTGCAGGGCCGGGAAGAGTTTGGGATTTCCGTCCCCGTCGGTAATCACCTCGCCGGAAGCATCCTTGAGCTGTTTGAACTTGATCTTGTCGTCGTATATCGCGCGGCAGTTGAGCGAGAAGGAGATGAACTTGGTGAGCGGCGCAATAATGGCCAGGGTCCAGTCCACGGTCATATTCTGGGGCTTCTTGAGGTAGTTGGAGAAAAGGTCGAGGGTGGTGTTGACCTTCAGGCCCTGCACTTCTGCACCAGCCGTGGCCCTGAGCTTGGCACCGAGCTCCCAGCGGGCAAACTGGTCTGGCTCATTGCCATACCTTGTCCTCAGCAGCTCGTCTGCCACAAACTGCACATTGCCGGTAAGCGGCGAGAAAGTCACCGACAGCCCTTTGTGGGTCCAGGTGGCACCGGCACCGAGGGTCATATTTGCCGGAGAGAAAAAGCGGGACACCACGTCGCTGCCTATATTGCCGGCGTAGCCGGGGCTTATCTGAGACTTGAAAGAATAGTCCAGAGTTGCACTGAACTTGCCTCCCAGCGAATAGCCGAAACCATTGTTGAGAAGTATGTAGTCGGCATTTTTCTGGAAACCGACGCCAAAGGTCTGGGTAAAGCCGTAGGCCACCTGCAGGCGGTTGTTGAAGGTTATCTTGTCCTTTGCGTAGTTGGCCTTGGCGTCCAGTGTGGAGCCGAACGCCGCGCTGCCATTACCGCCGGCGGCCCAGTCGGTGAGCGAAGTCTGCTTGAAACTGAGGGTCGTGATGGCCTCTGTGGTCCAGTATTTCGGCTTGGGAGCGGCATCCTGCGCAGATGCAGCAGCCGCAGTCAGCAGAGCCACTGCGGCAATTGCTATAAATCTCTTCATATTTCTGTTAATATGCCTTTGCAAAAATCACACGGCGGTGGGAAGGCTTGCCGCTATAGACGCACTTGCCCTCTTCTTCGCACACAAAACTGTCGATGGGGATGCAGCGTATGGTGGCCTTGGTCTCTTCCTGTATTTTGGCCTCGGTCTCGCCTGTGCCATCCCAATGGCAGAGAAGGAAGTAGCCCTGCTCTATCTTCTCTTTGAACTCATCCCAGGTATCTACCTTGATGGTGTGCTCTGCGCGGAAGTCCACGGCTTTCTGGTAGATATTCTGCTGTATCTCGTCCATCAGCGCTTTCAGGCGGGCAGCCAGGCCGTCTTCGGGCAGGCTCTCCTTGGTGAGGGTGTCGCGGCGGGCGACCTCTGCAACGCCGGCAGCCAGATCGCGCGGGCCGATGGCAACCCTTACGGGCACGCCCTTGAGCTCCCACTCTGCAAATTTGAAGCCGGGACGCAGGTTGTCGCGGTCGTCGATCTTCACCGTGAGGCCCTCTGCCTGGCATTCCGCCTTCATCTGGTCCATCTTCTCCAGGATGGCGGCGCGCTCTTCGGGGGTCTTATAAATAGGCACCATCACCACGTGGATGGGCGCCAGCTTGGGCGGCAGCACCAGGCCGTTGTCGTCGCTGTGGGACATGATCAGCGCGCCCATCAGGCGGGTCGATACACCCCAGGAAGTGGCCCAGACATAATCCAGGGTGCCTTCTTTGCTGGAGAATTTAACGTCGAAAGCCTTGGCGAAGTTCTGCCCGAGGAAGTGCGAGGTGCCGGCCTGGAGGGCCTTGCCATCCTGCATCATGGCCTCGATGCAGAGGGTGTCGATGGCGCCTGCGAAGCGCTCGCTCTCGCTCTTGTGGCCGACCACGACCGGCATAGCCATATATTCGCGGGCGAACTTGGCATATACGTT
>CACXHG010000011.1 GCA_902767355.1 uncultured Bacteroidia bacterium | reverse complement strand
TGGCTTTGAGGTTGCCGGCGAGGACAAGGTTTGGTATCCCGCCCGCATCACCGGCACCGACGGCAACAGCATCGGCTGCACCGCCCCCGAGGTTCCCGAGCCCAAATACGTGCGCTACCTGTGGCACGACTTCTCTATCGGCCACCTCTGGAACAGCTACCGGCTGCCGGTACTGCCGTTTACTTCGGAAAACTAATATCTAGACACCCTGTCAAAACTATGTGACCCGCTGCCCACTGTGGTGCGGGTCATTGTTCCCTGTGCGTTGGGCAGCAAGATGTCGGCCTGCATATTGGCGGGAATAGTCACGGAAAGGCTTTTGCCGTCCACTCGCATATGTATGCTGCCGCGGATGGTCGGCAGGGTCATCTCAGCCCACTTCAGGTCGCCGATCTGCGGCCGGATCTGCACTTTGGCAAAACCCGGCTCCAAGGGTCGGATACCCATCAGGCCAAAGGGGATGGCGTTGCCGGGAGCGGCACCGGCGATGTGGTTCCAGTCCTGGTTGGGCTTGAAACTGTCGTCCCAGGCCTCCAGGGTGATGGTAGTGCCCAGGCGCAGGCCGTTGTACCAGCTTCGCAAATCGTCGCGGAGCATCAGCTCCAGGGCATAGTCGCCGCGGTCGGCGGCATAGAGCGCCTCCAAAAGGTTGTGCGCCCCGAAAATGCTGCAGTTAAGGCCGCGCGTCTGTATGAAATCTGCCACGGCCGCAACCCGCTCTTCCGGCACAAGATTGCACAGGATGGACATCATATTGGTGTGCAGCGAGCAATGGTCGGTGTCGATGCCATCTTTGTAGAGGCCTGTCTGAGGAGAAAAAAATGCCTTCTCAAAGGCCTGGCGGGTGGCTTCGGCCTCGATAGCGAAGCGCCTTGCATCTTCTCTGTAGCCGGGTGCGGCCGGCAGCGGGTGGGATCCCTCGACTGTGCTCGGGATGACACGGGTAGCTTCCAGAACGCCGGCGATGTCGCTCAGGCGCAGCAGGGTGCGGTAGTAGAGCGCATTGACCACGGCATTGTAGTCGGTATAGACAAAGCCGTCGTCTTCTATGCCGTTGTGCGGCCAGTCCACAATGTCGGTAATGGTGCCGCGGCGTATGCTCTCCAAAAACTCCTTGCTCTGCCCCATCCGGGTAGAAACCAGTCCGTTAGACTGCCGCAGGGCGTCCAGACCATGCGCCTTGAGAAGCTCGTAGTTGGCCCTGAGCGCACGATCATCGCCAGTCCACAGATAGTCGTTCCAGGCCATTTCCACCGTATAGAGTATCCACTCCGTGGGCCAGGTGGGCTTTTCCAGCAGCCACTCCAGCGTGCGGCGGTCTATCGAGTATTCGGCATCGCTGCCGTAGTGGCACAGCTGCGCGATGAGGGCGTCGTATTCGTAGGGGATGCGCTCGCGGTTGCCGTCCACCCAGATCCCCAGAAAGGAGCAGGGCTCCAGGCTGTAGTGGCACAGATCCCAGATGGCGTTCAGGGTGTCGTTGCTGCAGCGGAAACTTGCCGCCTCCATATCGAACGGATAATGGTAGCTGATGCGCTCCGCCTTGACCACGGCGATATCGCCGCCCGGAGCCGCCCCGGACGGGCCTCCCGCCGGAGAAACACCCTCTATGGTACAATACCTGAACGGAGCCACCACCCCGACATAGTCCTGCGTCGGCACGGCCATGGGCCCGGTGTTGCGGCCGTCGCGGTTGGGCTCCACTATATACGTGTTCTCGCCGGGTTTCAGGCGAAGGCCTATCTCGTCATAGACCACAGAACTCACTCGCGGCGTATGCTCAATGCGGCCGTCTTTCAGACGCTCGCCTATTATCACAGTCACGCTGTCTTCGCTGCCGGCTTTGAGCGTCAGCCGCAGTTTGCCGAACGCCGCTTTTTCAAAATCGTAAATGCCACAGGAAATGAGCTTTCCGGCCTCTTCCTTGGCCAAAATAGGATATGACGGAGTAGCGTATTCTTTCAACTCGCTTGCTGTCTTAAACGCTGCTGTTTGGCACAGACTCGTCTCCTTCATCACCTTGTTAATACCCGTCTTACTCTCCAGTCGGAGTTGCACCTGCCAGCTATATTTATTGCCGGGTTTAAGCCGTGGCCCTTCATATGGCACTGCTACGCTTTGTGACGATTTTATCCAGCCACTGTCCCAAGTCCGCACTACCCAACAAACACAACGATATGGATAATCGCCATATGTTGCACGAACAATTGAATCAGTTGCAGTGATATCATCGACAAGTATCCTGTACGCAGTCTGCTTAGTATTGTTCCCAATCGAAGGCACAACCCAGGAAAACCTCGGACTCTGAGATTCTATCAGAGCATTCCCTTCCCGTAAATCGCCAAGATCATACTCCATAAGGTCAGTCCTGAGGTGCGTCGGAACAATCCTGGCGGGAACGGTTTCCCGATATGAAATCCCGCAAGAGGCATAAAACATAGCAGCCACAATAACCGCGGCGAGAATCGACAATATCTTTTTCATAATCAGACAGATTCGTTTAAAAGTATCAGCCGGCTGACGGCATCCACACACTCCTTCTCGCCCATCAGGCAGGCCAGGGCGATGCCGGGGATGTCATAGGCATAGCCCGCCTCGAACGGCAGCTTGTTGGCCGCGAAATAGTCCAGTATGCGCTGCTGCGGCCTGCCGATGGCCAGGTTCAGGGGCTCGGCAGAGAACTTGAGCTCCAGATAGCGGCGCTCCACGGCGCTGGCCACCTTGTTCTCGTCGGCCTTGCGTATGTACACCTGCCGCGAGCCGTCTTCAGCCGGAGCGCTGTGGGGTGCACGGGGGCTGGGGGCTATGCGCACTTCCAACACCCGTTTGCTGCCATATTCCCAGATGAACGGCTCGTAGTCCACCTCAGGCTTGCAGAATACCTGTGCCGCAGCCTCTATCATGTGGATATCCTCCTCGTTTTTGATGCCGACGACGCGGCCGTTGTCCTTGACGCCGATCAGCAGTCGGCCGCCGTCGGTATTGGCAAATGCGGCCAGCGAACGGGCTATTTTGCGGGCATCCGACAGGAAATATTTGAAATCCTGATGCAGATGTTCGCCCTCGGCTATCATTTTTTCGAGAGGATGCATAGCGCTAAGATACTAAATAAACTTCAAAGAGTTATTTTTGGCACAATTTTGCATTTAATAGCAAAGACATGATGATATGAAGAAAGCAATGATACTGACCAGTTTTATGATAGCCGCCGCCGTGGCACTGCTGCCCGCCTGCGGCATAGAACCCGAAGAGAAAGACGACATGAACACTCCCAAGGAGCGCACCGACATTGTGCTGACCAAAGTCCAGCAGCAGATTGGCTACAACGCCAACGCCTTCACCTTTGGTTTTCTCAAAGCCGCGGCAGCCAAGGAGCGGGAAGGCAAGAACATCTTCGTTTCGCCGTTCAGCATACAGATGGCCCTGGCGATGACAGCTGCCGGAGCTGCCGGCGACACGCAGCAGGAGATGTACCGCGCACTGGGCTTCGACGGCTTCAGCGCAGAGGATGTGGGGCAGTTCTACCACACCCTGATCCCCGCCCTGCAGGACGTGGACAACACCACCGTTTTCGAGATTGCCAACAGCTTCTGGTCCAGGAAGAGCATCCTCATAAAGGATGAATACCAAAACGACATCAAGGAGAATTTCTTTGCAGAAGTATATCATCTTGCCGACGGTCCCCGCCAGGCAGCCGCCGAGATCAACGCCTGGTGCAGCGACAAAACCCACGGGATGATAGACAAGATAGTGGACGAGGTGCCCGAGAGCACCATCGTGAGCCTGCTCAACGCCATCTATTTCAAGGGAATGTGGAGCGACAAGTTTTCCAAGGGCGACAACACGCAGGAAAAGTTCACCAACCGGGACGGCACCACCACTCAGACCACTTTCATGAACCAGACTTTCGACCGCGCCCGCGTATATAGCGACGAGTATGCCGAGGCCATGAGCCTGCCCTACGGCAACAAGGCCTACTCGATGACCATCGTCGTGCCCCGTGGCGGCGCCAGTCTGGACAAGATACTCTCAGGCCTGGACACCGAGCGCTGGAATGCCTACCGCCACGGCGGTGACTACTACCGCGCCGTGTTCTCCATGCCCAAGTTCGAAGAGGAATATGCCGCAGAAAAGCTCTGCATAGAGATTCTGCAGGACATGGGCATGCAGAAGGCCTTTACCGGCGCTGCCGATTTCTCAAATATGAGCCCCAGCCCCATGTGCATAGACGAAATCCGCCACAAGGCCAAGATCAAGGTCGATGAAGAGGGCACCGAGGCCGCCGCAGTGACCTATATAGGCATGCGCCTGACCAGCGTCGCTCCGGAACACATCGAGACCTTCTACTTCAAGGCCGACCGGCCCTTCCTGTATTTCATCAGTGAAGTCAGCACCGGCGAAATCCTCTTTGCCGGAGTCAAGAACTTCGTGGAATAATTGCTTTACAGCACTTTAGCTAAATATTTGCCGGTTGCGGATTCATTGCAGCGGGCCACATCTTCGGGAGTGCCGGCACAGACTATGCGTCCGCCGGCGCTGCCGCCTTCGGGCCCCATGTCCACAAGATAGTCCACGCATTTGAGCACGTCCAGGTTGTGCTCTATAATGACGACGGTATTGCCCTGGTCCACAATCTTCTGGAGCACTTCCATCAGCCGCTTGATGTCTTCGAAGTGCAGGCCGGTGGTGGGTTCGTCCAGCAGGTAGAGGGTGCTGCCGGTGCTCTTGCGGCACAGTTCCGCGGCCAGCTTGACCCGCTGGCTCTCGCCGCCGGAAAGCGTGGTGGAAGGCTGCCCCAGCTTCACATAGCCCAGCCCGACGTCTTCCATCGCCTTGATGCGGGGATATATGTAAGGATGGCTGTGGAAGAATTCGCAGGCCTGCGAGATGGTCATCTCCAGCACATCGTTGATATTCTTGCCCTTATAGTGCACGGCCAGGGTGTCGGGCTTGTATCGCTTGCCGCCGCACTCGCGGCAGGTGACGTGCGCCGGAGGCAGGAAGCGCATCTGGATCTCCTGCACGCCCGCGCCTTTGCACGACTCGCAGCGCCCGCCGGCGGTGTTGAAAGAGAAGCGCCCGGCCTTGAAACCGCGTATCTTGGCGTCTGGAGTAGAGCCGAACAGCTCGCGGATGGCGGTGAAAACATTTATGTAGGTGGCCGGATTGCTGCGCGGGGTGCGCCCTATGGGCTGTTGGTCCACCTCTATCACCTTGTCTATGTTCTCCATACCCTCCAGGCTGTCGTAGGGCAGCACGGGATAGAGCGAGCGGTAGATTTTGTTGCTCAGTATGGGCATCAGCGTCTCGCTCACCAGCGAACTCTTGCCGCTGCCCGAAACGCCGCTTATGCCTATCAGACAGCCGAGGGGCAGCTTCAGCGTGACATTCTTAAGGTTGTTGCCACGGGCTCCGGTCAGGGTCAGGAAAAGCCCGTTCCCGCTGCGGCGCTCTTTCGGCACTTCTATAGCCTTACGGCCTGTGAGATAGTCGGTTGTGGGCGTAGAAGGAGCCGTGGCAATGTCGGCCGGCGAGCCATTGTAGAGCAGTTCCCCGCCCAGATTGCCCGCGCCGGGGCCCAGGTCCACCAGCCAGTCGGCCTGCTCCATAATCTCGCGGTCGTGCTCCACCACCATCACGCTGTTGCCCTCGTCCCTCAGGGTCTTGAGCGAGGCTATCAACTTGTCGTTGTCCCGCTGATGCAGGCCAATAGACGGCTCGTCCAGTATATAGAGCACATTCACCAGCTTGCTGCCTATCTGGGTGGCGAGCCGGATGCGCTGGCTCTCGCCGCCGGAGAGCGTGGCCGTGGGGCGGTCCAGCGAGAGATAGCCCAGGCCGACCTCGCGCAGGAAGCCTACCCTGTCGCCTATCTCCTTGAGCAGGCCGGCGGCGATAAGATTCTGCCGCTCAGACAGTTTGGGCGGCAGCGCAGCCACCCACTGCGCCAGCTGGTCTATGTCCATCGCCGCCACCTGGGCAATGTTCAGGCCGTCTATCTTAAAGCAGAGCGACTCCTTTTTGAGACGGGTGCCGCCGCACACCGGGCAGACAGCCTCCTGCAGGAAGCGCTCCCGCCGCTGCAGATTCTCGTCGCTCTCGCTGCTGCTGGCAATCAGGCGCGGGATCACACCCTCGAAAGACACCATCTGGGAGTCGGCGCCGCTGCCCACGCGGAACAGCTCTTCCGACCCGTAGAGCAGCACGCTCAGGGCCTCTTCAGGAATGTCGCAGATGGGTTCGTTCAGGGAAAAGCCGTATTTCTTGGCCACGGCCTCCACCACCTCGAACATGGAATTGCGGCGCATGGCGCCCAGGGGGGCGATGCCGCCTGCAGCTATGCTGAGCCGGTCGTCCGGGATAATCTTGCTGCGGTCCATGCTGGCCACCTTGCCGAGGCCTCCGCAATGCGGGCAGGCGCCCTGCGGCGAGTTGAAAGAGAAGGTGTGCGGGGCCGGCACGTTAAACGAAAGGCCGGTGTCCGGGCACACGTAATTCTTGCTCAGAAAGCGCAGCGGCCCGCCGCCGTATTCCATGATGGCTATGCTGCCCTTGCCCTGGTTTAGGGCGGTGAGCACAGACGACGAGGTGCGGCTGCGGCCCTCTTCGCTTGGCAGCAGCTTGTCCACCACCAGATATATGAAGTGGGTTTTGTAGCGGTCCAGCGGAGTTATCGTGGCCAGGTCGCGCAGCTCGTCATCTACCAGCACCTGGGTGTAGCCCTTCTTGACCAGCTGCTCGAAAAGCTCTTTGTAGTGACCCTTGCGGCCCGAAACCAGCGGGGCCAGCAGCAATATCTTGCGGCCCGCATACTCCTGCTGGATCAGGTCCACGATCATCGCGTCGCTGTAGCGCACCATCTCCTTGCCGGTGGCGGGAGAAAAGGCTTGCGCAGCCCTCGCATAGAGCAGGCGGAAGAAGTCGTATATTTCCGTGACTGTGCCTATCGTAGAGCGCGGGTTGCGGCCGGTGGTCTTCTGTTCTATGGCCAGGATGGGGCTCAGGCCGCGGATGTCATCTACATCGGGCCGCTCCAGCATCCCCATAAACTGCCGCGCATAGGTGTTGAGGGTGTCCACATAGCGGCGCTGGCCCTCGGCATACACTGTGTCAAAGGCAAGCGAGCTCTTGCCGCTGCCGCTCACTCCGGTGACCACCACCAGGGCGCCACGGGGTATGTCCAGCGATATGTTCTTGAGGTTATGGGCCCTCGCGCCCTTGATTTCTATGCGGTCCATCAGTTATTGTAAAAACGGGTTGGTGGCATTTTCTGCTTCTACCGTGGTTTCTTTGCCGTGACCGGGCAGTATGCGGGTTGCGGCCGGCAGCGTGCAGACTTTGGCGCGTATGCTGTCCATCAGCTGGTCAAAGTTTCCGCCGGGATGGTCGCTACGCCCGACGCTGCCCATGAAGATGGTGTCGCCGGCCAGCAGCAGGCCTTCTTCGGGCAGATAGAAGCACACGCTGCCCTGGGTGTGGCCGGGGGTGGCTATCACCTCCATCTTCACGCCGGAGAGCACCTGCAGCGGGCCCTCTTCCAGCGGCAGCATCTGCCCGCCATAGGGCTGATAGGGCAGCCCCAGCGCATCGCAGATACCCACCGCAGAGTCGAACACTCCCCTGTCCAGGCCGCTCATGTACACCGGCACCGGCCACTGCCGTGCAGCCGGGCTCAGGCCCAGGGTGTGGTCGAAGTGGCCGTGCGTGAGCAGTATGTTCTTCACCGTCAGACCGCTGGCCTCTATATATTCCACCAGCCGGGCGTGCTCACGCTCGCCGCAGGCACCGGGGTCTATTATCACGCACTCGCCGCAGTCGCCACTGAGCACGTAGGTACACTCGCGCAGCGGATTGAAGTAAAAAAGCTTGAACATAGCGCAAAAATACAAATCCTTTTGCTTACTTTTGTAAGACACAACAAAAACAATCGCCTTATGCACATAGCAATAGCAGGAAATATCGGCAGCGGGAAGACCACCCTGACACGCCTTCTGTGCCAGCAATACGGCTGGACGCCCCGTTTCGAGCCCGTGGACCACAACCCCTATCTGGCAGATTTCTACGAGGATATGGAACGCTGGTCGTTCAACCTGCAGATATATTTCCTGAACAAGCGCTTCCGCGACATCGTGGAGATCAGCCGCAGCAGCGAGGTCATCGTGCAGGACCGCACCATCTATGAGGACGCCAACATCTTCGCCCCCAACCTGCACGACATGGGCCTTATGAGCACCCGCGACTTTGAGAACTACAAGGATCTTTTCAGCCTGATGATATCCCTGGTAAAGGCCCCCGACCTGCTCATTTACCTGCGCAGCTCCATCCCCAACGTGGTGGCAAAAATCCAGAAGCGGGGCCGCGAATATGAGAACAGCATCCGCATAGACTATCTCAAGGGCCTGCACGACCGCTACGAGAAGTGGATAGAGGGCTACAAGGATGGCAAGCTGCTCATCCTGGACGTAGATAAATACGACGTAGAAGAGAATCCCGCCGACCTGAGGGCTGTGTGCGACCTGATAGACGCACAGCTCAACGGCCTGTTCTAAGCGCGCTCCGGGAGCTTTCCCGGCGCAGCCGCTAGAACATCACACCTATACAGATGCCGGCCAGAAGCCGGCTCTTTTTTTGCCCCATGGGCGTGATCAGACCGGCCTTGAGTCCGGCGTAGGGCGAGAGCATGGTGTTCAGATGGTAGGTGTAGGTGGCATCAAGCATGGTGCGCATGTAGTAGGTACCCAGATAGTCCACCTCGTCGTCGAACATATAATTCACGATATAGTTTGTCGGAGCAACTTCACCCGCATAATTATATTTGGCGTTGATGGCAAAGTTGTAGCCGACATCCAGGCGCACCAGCAGCGAGCTCTCCTGGGTGATGGCAGAATCCTTGCCCATAAACACGCCCGGCATGACCCTGATGGCGGACAGCGAAGCGTCCGGGACAAAGCGGCTCGAACGTATCGACCCGAAATCTATTCCCGCT
>CACXHG010000010.1 GCA_902767355.1 uncultured Bacteroidia bacterium | reverse complement strand
GCCATCGGCAAACCCGCCGAGACCATCTTCCTCAAGCCCGTGCACCAGGGTGAAGACCTGAACTACTACCGGCGCGGCGGCGTCCACTTCGTGCCGAAACTCGGTCTGGAAGACATTCTCATTTGAATCCGTTATTTTTTGGCACCGCCTGCATTTAAGTTGTAAACATCAGCCAATGAAAAAGTTCTGTTTACTTGTATTACTGGCCATTCTCGCGCCAGAGCTGGCCCACGCGCAACCCCAGATTGGGGACAGGCACGACGTCGTGTTCACGATGGGCATCCCCGCCGATTCATTCTTCACCGATTACACATACAGCACCAGCGTATGGGACCTGTATTCGGGCTATGAAGGCCGGTATGTCAAAGAGTATTTTACCCCGGTGTTCGGCCTGCAGTACCGTCAGTTCGTGGCCAAGCGCATCAGCGTGGGCGCCATGGCGGCCTGGGGCATGCACTCCGACAACTATTTCGAGCCTGTGGAAGACCTGTTTACCACGCATCGCAGCCACCACAACTTTTACCTGATGGCCCAGGCCAGATATTTCTGGCTGGAGAAAGGCTACTGGCAGCTGTATTCCGGAGCCGGGATTGGCGGCAAACTCACGGCCACATTCACCGAGCGTAAATACCAGACCATGAAGCCCGGCCTGGCCTACGAGGCCATACTGCTGGGGTTCCGCGAGAGCAGCACATATCCGGTTTTCGCCGAGCTGGTCTTCGGCAATTCGTCGTTCATAGGCCGCTTCGGCATAGGTTTCACCTTTTAGAAAACAATCACCATGAAAAAGATATATTTGTTGATTCTGGCCTGTAGCCTGGCCGCATGCGATAAGGTCGATTATGTCGAGGAGTACAGCGGCAGCAGGGAAAGGACTTACTCCATAGCCGAGACCTATCTGAAGAAAATCGCCACCGACCTTATACCTGACTACCTGATTTCGCTGGAGTCGGCCTTGAGCTATGACCGATACGGATATTACGAAACCAGCTACGGCACGTCTTCCTACGAAACCGGCGGCAAAAGCATACTCACCCCAGGCACCGTATGGAAGGTGGACGCCAAGAAAAAAGTGGCCGGCCTGAGCATCACCTGCAAGGGCGAAGGGATCTGGGAGCTGTCCTGGCAAGGCACTTATCCCTTTTTCGACATGGAAGAAGAGCAGGAATACATCACCGGCTGCCAAGCCACGGCCCAAATGCTGGAAGATCTCGGACACGGGCACTACAACTGGAAGATAAGCTTCTCCGGCAGCCGAAGCGAACGCAGCGGCTACCGCTGCCTCTTCCAGTCGACCCCCGAACTGATATATACCTGCGAGCAGAGCCGCGACTATACCTGGGACGGCTGCGGGGGGTCAATCACCATGATCATAGACAAAGACGGCGAGAAGGTCGATATGACCCGCATGGACTTTGATGGCAAGCAGACCGTCTTCTTCAGAGGCCTATAACCCTGACTGCCTTGCGACTTCTCACCTGCACCTGAAAACAAGCATACCGCCCGGCTCGAGGGCAAAGAATTTCGTGCCGGCATTCTGGGAAACCAGATTGCCGGCATTGTCTATCATCTCGGCACCGGAAGCAAATTCCACAGAAATCCCGGTGGTCTGATCCGGGCTGGTGCTGACCACGGCTACATACCGGCTGCCATTGTTTTCAAGGACCGACACCAGGGCGGTGCGGTCGCTCTCAACTGAAGAAATGACGGCGGGCAGGTCGGATTCGACAAGCGGCATGGTGCCGAAAGGCGGTCGGAAGGTAAATCCGGTGGCAAGAACCCTGCAGCCGGCAAAGACCTCCTGCCGGGCCTTCATCTCAAGATTGACATCCTTAAGCATGTCATAAGCCTCGGTCCACACACTGTCTGCCATGAACGGAGCCAGCGACGAGCCGCTGAAATCGCGTATGGTGAAATACTGTATCACCTGGGCACCATAGGCCAGGTTGGTATTGACCTGCAGGCGGATATTCTCCCGGGTCGGTCGGGCGCGCACGGCGAGCGGGGACTCGAGGTCTATCCAGCTGGTGGCTGCAAACGCCCAGAACGGAATGCCACGGCTGCGGGCGCAGGCAGAGACTGTTTCCTGGCACCAATACCAGTTGTTGAGCATCCCGTCGAGATAGGCCGGATAGCAGTCGTAGGAGAGCAGCTTCAGGTCGCATTCCCTGGCCAGGGTATTTATATAATCCGGATAATAATCTGTACCAAGGGCATTTACAGAGCCGACCGGATTCAGATTGATATAGACGGGATGCTCCGGGTCCAGCTCTTCTATATGACGTTTGGCCACATTGAGCCTGGGTATAAGGTTGAGGCCCGGCTCGTCGTAGATGTGGTAGCAGAACAGGGCCGGATGGCCTTTGATGGCCGACACAAGAGAATCCAGGCCGGTGTAGTGTTCCGGGTCCTGGCTGTAGCTGGCGGCATAGCCCATCACCACGGCATTTATCCTGATGCCGAACTGCGCGGCCAGATCCATCTGCCGCATGGCACTGGACTGGTCCATATCCAGGGTAATCATATCTATCCCGGCTTCTGCCAGCTTGCGGAAGCACTCCTCGTTGGCAGACTTGTCCCTGAAGCACAGATAGCCCATGGCCATTATCTCACCTTTGGGATAGGGCTGTGCCAAGGCAGAAAGCGCGCCCAGAAGCATTAGGGCAAATAAAGCGATTCGTCTCATATCGGATTAGTGATTTTTCTCGAAATGTTGATAGTCCTGGGCGCTGCGCCAGCTGCCGCCCCAGCTCCAGCCGCGGCGGGTAAAGGCCTTCCAGCACACGTCGCCCTTGCGGATGTAATAGCGGCAGCGCCGGCTGCGGTCGGCATATTGCGCCCCGTCGGCGGGCTCGATGCGCGCCCCTTTCACATAAGGATTGTACAGCGGATTGATGTCCACCGCCAGGCCGCCGGCGTGAAGCGAAAGGGTCTTCTGTCCCGGACGCGAGCGAAAGTTGAAGCAGGAGGTGTTGTTGTCGGCCATGGAGCGCTCGTCGCTGGCGCCATAGCGGTCTACAAGATACATCTTTTCTATGGGATAACCGGCATCGTAGAGTTCCCTGAAAATAGCCAGCAGATCGGCGGCGGCCGCCTGCGCGCAGATCATCTCCCCCACCTGACTGCGGCCTGCAAAGTTGTGGTGCAGCACGTGCAGATAGGCCAGCGAGGCACGCTTGGTGGTGCAGCCGCGGCCGAACGAAAGCCCGTCTATGCGCTCAAACACATCGTCTGTGACGGGTGAACTCCAGAAGAAGGCATCCTCCCCCAGAAGTTTCAATTGCGCGGCAGACAACACGCTGCCCGCGGGCCAGTCGATGGCCTGCGCATAAACCGCAAGCGGTGCCATAAGCACCGCCAGCATAAAGACTATTCTGCCTGCCGGACGCATCTTACCGGATAGAGGCAGGCGCGGCTGTCGCCGTACCAGAGGCGGGCTTCCCGACTCTCGGGGAGCACTGCGGTGCGGCTGCCGCCGTCGTCCCAATACACGAAGCGGGCAGTGGAAGAATTCCACACGGCGAAATACTTCTGGCCTTTGCGGTCCACGCGCGGCAACTTGGGCCCGGTGTAGATGCCTCCGCTGTAGGGGAAGAAGACTTTCTTGCCGCCGTCGGCGGTAAAGAGAAAGCCATCTTCGCCGTATTCCATCTTGTCGGCGCAGCCGAAGTCCCTGAAAGCGTTGGCCGGAGCCACCACATAACCTGCCGGGCAGGGGTCGTAGATGGTCTTGACCAGCTCTTTGAGCGGATGGATATATTCGAAATCGGGATTGCCCCAGAGGGCGTGGTTTACAGAATCGCGGTGAGGCGCATTCCAGTCGTAGGCATCATAGACATCTCTCCAAGTGACTGGCTTGAAGGCCTGGCGGGGATGCTCCACGGCGTAGGCCAGAGAACGCCCGGCATTGGTGTACATGCCCCTGGCGACCACCTCTGCAGGGAACGGATCCTTGCGGCCCCACTGATAGTAGAGGCCATAGGTGGCGCTGCCGTCGGCGGCAGTAGCGCCGGTGGCGCCCAGGTTGCGGTCCATCACCGTCCAGGAGATTTCGTCGCAATTGGTAAAAGTAAAGTCCTCGGGGGCGTCGGTACGCCATATATGCCAGCTCCACAGGCACTTGCCGGCCGCGTCATACACGCCCAGCTGAGCGTTTCCTTCGGCCTGGCCGGCGGTGAAATATATCTTGCTGCCGTCGAAACGCACGTCGCCGATGACATCGTTCTCATTCAGCAGTATCTTGGCCGAAGCGGGAGCTATGGCCGCGCTGGCGGTGTGGAAACGCGCGCCGGCGATGATGCCCTGCTGGCCGTTGCCTATAACCGTGACATCGAAGCAATAGAGGCCGGGAGCCGACACTATGTAGCAGTTGGCATGGCCCTTCTGGCTGAGATTGACGGCGTCTGCACCGTAAGTCTTGCTGCGGCCATTACCTGCGATTGCCACCAGCAGCGCCGCTAATACGAGTATAGTCTTTTTCATATCTTAAGTCCCTTATTATCTGTATTTGACAACCAACATATCACCTTCGTCCAGCGTAAAATCGCGCTTGCCGGGCTCCTGCGCGGTGAAAGCGCCGCTGCGGTCTATGGTATAGCACATCTGCTTGAAATCGATGCTGACGGTGCACTTCGAGAAGCAGTCCGCATTGACTATCACCAGATAGTCGTTGCCGTTGTTCTCTTCGAAAGACACCAGCGCCGTCTTGTCGCAGTCCACGGAAGCGATCTGAGCGGGCAGTTCTTTTTTAAGCAGCGGGAAACAGTTCCAGGGAGTCAGGCCGGCGAAGCGGGTCTTGGTGACCTTGCCGCCGTCGAAAACGAAGGCACGCCTGTGCACCTCCGGGTTGAATTCTTTCAAAAGGTCGTAGAGCACCGAATAGCTGCCGTCCGTCATGATCGGAGCCAGGGTTGCCACGGCATAGGCGCGATAGACGAAGTACTGCACCACCTCGGCGCCGTAGGCCAGGTCGGTATAGACCTGCAGGCGCATATTGGCCAGATCGGGCATGTAGCGTCCCTCGTCTTCCATATAGCATGAAGCCGTGAAGGCCCAGAAGGGAATGCCTTTGCGGCGGGCGATATCGGAGTTGACTTCCAGACACTTATACCAGTAGTTCATGATGGATTTGTCGGCCATGACGGGATACTGGTCGTAAGAAAGGATTTCGGTGCCGCTACAATCCACCATCTGCTGGATGTAGTCGCGGTAGCAGTCGGTGCCCATGGCCCAGATGCTTGCCTCGGGATGCAGGTTCACGTGCACCGGCTTTTCGGGCGCATATTTCTTGACCCAGTCGCTGCGCTCCTTAAGCCAGGGCATTTTATTCAGGCCCGGCTCGTCGAAGATATGTATCATCAGGCAGTCGGGGTCGTCCTTTACCATTTCCACGACATCCTTGTTCCAGACGTGGTGCAGGGTATATTTGAGCCCGGCTTTTTTGATAAGGTCGAGTTTGAAGCGTATCGTGGCCAGCAGATCGGCGTCGGTCTTCTGCCCGTCGCCGTCCATGTCCATGGCTTCGCCGCCCTCCAGGGTGATGATGGTGAAGCCGGCGTCAGCCGCCTTCTGATAGTCTTCCTGCGTGGTGTTGATGTCCGCCAGACCACCCCATATCTGGAGTTTGGCCTTGGGGCGGGTGGCATCGGTATAGGGGTCGGCAACCATGATGTCTATCTGGTTGTGACGTGTCTCGCCTCCCGGATACACCACCGAAGCCACAATCTTGGGCGTGGCGGCCGGATCCGGTGCGGTGACGGTGATGTAGCCGTGGCGGCCGCCGTTGGGCTGCACGCTGGCCTGCCAGCCTTCGCTGCAGTTCACGCTCACCTTGCCCTCTTTCTGCAACTGGTATTCGATGGTCACCTGCTGTCCGGCGCTGACGCCGTAGCGGGCCTTGTCGAACGTAATCCCGTCTGCGGCAAAGGCAAAGCCGGCCACAGACAGCAAACTAAACATCAGCATAAGTGTCTTCTTCATTTTATTTCTTCTCTACAAGTGAAACCTTATACATACGGGGCCAGTACTTGCCCGTCAGGAAAATATCGCCGCTGTCCGGATGGCAGGCGATGCCGTTGAGCACGTCGGTGCGCTCGCTCCGCAAATCTTTGGGCAGCAGGCCACGGCAGTCAATCACACCTTCCACCACGCCGGTAGCCGGATCGATAATCATAATGTCGTCTTTGGTATAGACGTTGGCCCATATCTTACCGTCTATCCACTCCAGTTCGTTGAGATAATTGACGCTCTTGCCGCCCAGGCGGACGGTCACGCTGCGCACCACGGTGAAGGTCTTGGGGCTTACAAAATACAGCTGGGCGCTGCCGTCGCTCATGATCAGAATCGAGCCGTCGGTGGTCAGTCCCCAGCCCTGGCGCTTGTTCACAAACTGCCCGTTAGGCTCCAGCGTCTCCTTGTCGAACTTGAGGCAGACGCCTTCCAGCCAGGTGAGCATATAGACGTCGCTGTCTATGACGCAGCTGCCCTCGGCGAAATACTTTTTGTCCAGAGGGGTTTGCCTGACCGCCTGGCCGCTCTCCAGATCCACGATCATCAGCCGGGATTCGCCATACTGTCCGGCGCTCTCATAGAGCCGGTCTCCGTCGAAAAACAGGCCCTGGGTATAGCTCAGGGTGTCATGGGGATACTCCTGCTCTACCTTCAGGCTGTAGCGCGCCACCTTCTGCGCAGGGGCGCAGGCCACTGCCGCGAAGAAGACCAGGATATATAACAAACGCTTCATACTATGCTATTTTGTGCTTGTCACGCTGATTGCCGCAACCACCGAACGGCCGGCGTTGTCACTGACAAACACCAGCACCTCCGACTGGCTTGCGACATCGGGAGATGTAATATCTATATAGCCCTTGGCGGAATCTGTGCTGATGACGCTGGCCTTCCAGCCATCTTTTGCATAGACCAGCACCGATGTCTGCTGTGTGCCGCCGGATATCGTGTAGCTCACGCTGCGCCCGCCGCCGGCTGCCATGCTGAGGCTGGTGGGACTGAGGGTGAGCGTCAGCTCTTTCTGCCTGGGCAGGACGATACTCTGCCCGCCGGCCAGCACAAACGTCACCGAAGATTCGCTGTCTATCACATTGTCTATCACGGGGCTTGAAACACTGCCGACCTCCGTCCAGCTGACGCCGCCGTCCAGGGAGGCCTCGATTTTGCCGGAAGTCAGCCTGAAGCGGGGAACCACCCCGCCGGTGCAGGCCTCTACCCGCTTGCCCTGCGCATCGGTGAGATACTCGCCACCGACCATCCAGTAATACTTGCCGCCGTCTTCGCCCACCGAAACATTGGCCGGAGAATTATAGACCGTGACCGACTGGGGACTCTGGCCTTCTTCTTTGAAGGTGACGGTGTAGCCCACCACTTTGCCGCCTTCCGTAACCTGGGTGAAAGAGGTAAGCTCGGCCTTCTTCTGCAAGGCCTCCACAATCTCTATCCAGGAGCCGACATTTTCGTTGACCTTGGAGGCATCGGTAGAAAGATGGTCTATCTGCCGCTGCAGCTCGGCTATCTCAGCGTCGTATTTCTGACAGGAAACCACTGTCAGGGCCATGGCGGCCATCAGTGCCAGATATCTTTTCATAGGCGCGTGCTATTTTACTTTCAGGACTATCATATCGCCACCCTCGAGCTGGAACTCGGCCAGGCCGGGCTGGAGCTCCTCGAAAACGCCATCGTGGTCTATGGAATAAATCATCTCGTTAACCTCAACCTTCACAGTCTGGGTCGAGTTCCAGAGGCTGTTGACGACGACCACATATTCGTTGCCCTTGTTCTCTATGAAAGAGACCAGAGCCATACGGCTGGTGTAGAGGCTCTTGAGCTGGGGCGGGAGGTCCAGGATGCTCAGCGACTCCACAGCCGTGTCAAACTCGCCGCTCGCCCTTATTTTCCTGACATTACAGCCGGAGAACACCCAGCCGCGGCTGTGCATCTCGGCATTATAGGCCTTGCAATAGTCGTAGGCCTCGGTATATTTCACAACTCCTACCTTGGAACCGTTCCGCCACTCCCAGGTCTGCAGCGGAGCCAGATCGGTGCCGGATGTGCTGCGATACACAAAGAACTGGTTGACCTGGGCGCCGAAAGCCAGGTTGGTGTTGCACTGCAGGCGGATATTCTCCAGAGTCGGGTCCTCCCTGTTCCACTCCCGGCAGCAGCAGGTAAAGGCCCAGAACGGAATGTTGTGCTTGCGGGCCGTAGAGGAGATAACCTGCAGGGTCATATACCATGTAGGGTCTATGCGGCCTGTAAACACCGGATACTGGTCAAAGGTGATGAACTCCAGATTGCAGTCCTTCACATATCTCTCGACGTATTCGGCATAGGTCTCGGTACCGTAGAGGGTCATGGCATCGGCGGCATGCCCGGGATGGAGGTTGATATAGATTGGATGGTCCGGGTCCATTGCCTCGATGGCCTCTTTCTCATATTTGAGTTGCGGTATCTGCAGCACGGAGGGCTCGTCGGCAATCTGATAGGCCGCCAGCGCGGGGTGATTCTTGGCCACATTCACTATGTCTCTCAGCTTGGTGGAAGTGCCGTCGCGGTAATAATCGCCGGCAGGGCCGTTCACAAAAAGCACGCCCTTTACGCCGTGAGCCTGGCACAGGTCGAGCTGCTTTTTCCAGTCGTCCACGGACTCGATGGAAATCATATTGAAACCTCCGTCGGTCAGCATCTGAAAATGATAATCGGTAGCCAGATCATTGTAGAAGCCGTAGTATGCCATCGCGGGTATGTCGGTGCGGGTGGCGTCGGTATAAGGGTCGCGCACCATCACCGGCAGCACAGCCGCGCTCCTGCGGCCGTCGGCCGCAGTGGCGGTCATGACCAGCTGGGTGGGCGAAGCCACATCCGGAGCCGTAATCACAATCTGTCCCGATGTGCCCGCCGAAGACGGTACGGTGGCACTCCAGCCACCCTGAGTGCTGACCTCAACAGTGGCCTCTTCCTGGAGGGTGTAGCCTATGCTGACACTGCCGCCGGCATCGACGCCATACTTGACCTTGTCGAGACTTATGGAAAAAGGCTGGTCGTCCGGGACAGTCACGTCCGTCTGGGCAGCCACGTCCACGGTCTTTGCTTCGAGCGCCTCCATGTCCTTCTGGAGCTGTTCCAATTTCTGCTGGTCTTCTTTGTTGCAGGCCAAGACCATCGCAAATGCCAAGAGTAATACTGCTATCTTTTTCATAATGAACTATTTTGTCTTTATTACAAGCATGTCGCCTTCGTCTATCGTCAGGCTCGCAGCTCCGCATGGCTGCTCGGTGAATTCCCCGCCTCGGTCAATGATATATACCATTTCGCTGAATTCTATTTCCACAGTCTGCTTATCCTGCCAGCTGTTGTTTACTATCGCAAGATACTCATTGCCCGCATTAGTCACAAATGAGTACGTCACATCGCCCCCGCAGAAAAGCTGCTCGATCTGCTGCGGCAGGTCGCCGGGAGTGAGCGGCTCCAGGCAGGAGCTGCCCAGCGGGCTGCAGCGCAGCTTTTCCACCCTGCCGCCTGCAAAAACCCAGGAGCGGGCCTGCAGTTCGGCGCTGTAACTGCTGCAGTCGTTGTAAGCCTGGGTATAAATCCCGCCCCTCATCAGCGGAGCATAGCTGGTTCCGCCGTAAACCCGCCACACGAAATACTGAAGCACCTGTGCGCCGAATGCCACCACCGTATTGCCCTGGAGCCGTATGTTTTCCAGCGTAGGCCGGGCCCTTTTGACTGTGTTTTCCTCCAAGTCTATCCAGCAGCTGGCCAGAAAGCCCCAGAAAGGCACACCGCGCCGCCTGGCGACATCGGAGACAACCTGCAGGGACCTGTGCCAGGTGGGCGTAATGCCCTCCTGGTAAACCGGATACTGGTCAAAGGAAATGAATTCTGGATTGCACGAGGCGGCATAGCGCTCTACATATTCTTCGTAGGTCGCGCAACCCAGTGACATCATCCCGGCGCTGCTTGGATGCAGGTTGATATACACCGGTTTGCCGGGCGCGAGCTGCTCTATACGCTTTTTCTCAAAGTTGATTTGCGTCGTGTCGCGCAGCGAGGGCTCGTCCCATATCTGGTAGCCGTACAGGGCCGGATGGTCCTTGCTCGCGTTCACTATATTGTCCAGGGCCTTGGACGAGGGGTCGCGGTAATACCTGCCGGCCTCGCCATTGACGAAGAGTATTACCTTGATGCCATACTTTGCGGCCAAGTCCAGCTGCTGCGGCCAATCGTCGTAGGTCTCCACGGTGAGCATATTCATTCCGGCATCTACCAGCTTCCCAAAATGATAATCCGTGATCATGGAGGTATCAAAACCCAGATAAGCCAGCCTTCCCAGATCGGTGCGGGTACGGTCGGTATATGGCCGGCGCACCATCAGCGGCAGCAGGGTCACTGATTTGCGGCCGTCTTCAGCGTTCGCCTCCAGCACGATGTCGGCTGGCGAGGCAGGATCGGGGGCGGTAACTATAATGGTACCATCTATGGCGGAGGATGGCTTTAATTCGGCCGTCCATCCCTGAGGCACTGTCAGTTGCAGCTCAGAGGCCTCCTGCACAGAATAATTGATTGTGACACTGCCGCCGGCATCTATGCCGTATCTGGCACGGTCGAAACTGATGAAGTATGGCCCGCTTTCCCGGGGGCTTACCACCTCAGAGGCTTCTGACAGCTCCACAGTCTTCTGCTGCAGCTGATCCGACTTGGAGCGAAGCTGCTCCAGCTCCAGCTGATCGGCCTTGTTGCAAGACAGGACCGAGGCGAGCAGAATAACTGTAAATAACCTCTTCATCAATTATTTGTATTTAAACACCATCATTCCTCCCTTGGGAATGGTAAAATTATTAACACCGCTCTGGCATATAGTAAAACAGCCGTCCGGCTCAATCGAATAGACACTCTCTGCAAGCTCTATGCTAAGCGGCTGCTCTGCGCTCCAATAATCGTTGACCACGGCTATATACTCATTGCCATTGTTTTCAATAAACGAAACCGTCGCCGACCAGGGAACCGTAATATTTTTAATCTGAGCGGGATAATCCAGCACGGAAATCATATCGCCTATTGTAGCAGAATCACCTGCACGGCGTATTTTGGTCACATTGCAGCCGGTGAATACAAAGGCGCGCTTCTGCATTTGGAGGTTGGCCTCCTTGAGATAATCGTAGGCCTCGGTCCAGGTGCCGTCGCGCATTATCGGGGCGAAATCGGTTCCGCCATAGTCCTGGATGGTAAAGTACTGGATGGTCTGGGCACCATAGGCCAGATTGGTATAAATCTGGAGCAGCAGATTGTAGGTATTCGGGCGCTCCCTGAGCTGCGTCGGCGCCTCCTTATTTATCCAGCAGCTGGCCGCAAACGCCCAGAAATCGATGCCGCGGCGCTTTGCCGCATCTGCGATAATGCCAAGGCATTTGTGCCAGTTTTCCTGAATCCTGCCCGGG
>CACXHG010000009.1 GCA_902767355.1 uncultured Bacteroidia bacterium | reverse complement strand
CGGGACCCCAGGGCCGCGGCCTTCTCTTTCTTGACCTTCTCCTGGGTCTCGTCTTCCTTGGCCTGGATAGCCTCCAGCATCTGCTGGGCAGCCTCGGGCGTTATCTTGGGCTGCTGGCCATTCTGGCCCTGGTCCTGATTGTCCTGAGGCTGGTCTTGCGGCTGGTTCTGGTTCTGGTTCTGGTTCTGATTCTGATTCTGATTTTGATTTTGGTCCTGGTTCTGGTCGTCCTTGTTCTGATCTTGATTCTGATTCTGGTCCTGGTTTTGATCCTTGTTCTGATCCTGATTTTGGTCCTGATTCTGATCTTTGTTCTGATCCTGATTGTCCTGGCCGCCGTCCTGATTCTGGTCCTGCTGCTGTTGTTCGTTCTCCAGCATCTTCTGGGCGTATGCCAGATTGCTCTTGGCGTCCATGTCGCCGGGGTTGAGGCGCAGCGAAGCCTTGAAGGCCTCTATAGCCTCGCTCCAAGAGCGCTGCTGCAGGTAGATGTCGCCGTTGTTGTAATAGGCGTCTGCGGCCCGCGGGCTGCGGGAGAGGCTGTCCAGAGAGGCTTTGGCATACTTCTGGGCCTCGGCGTAATTCTCTTCGCGGTAGAGGGCGTTGGCCAGGTTATAAGACGCTGCCGCAGAAGTCGAATCCTTCAGCAGGGCCTTCTTGTAGTCGATCTCCGACTTGAGCCAGTCACCTTTTTTGAAAGCGCGGTTGCCGCTGCGCACCTCGCGCCGGTCCACCTGGGCCAGCATGGTGGCGCTGCAGGCAAGCATCAGAAACAAAACCAGATATATCTTTTTCATAACCATCTATTTGAACAGTTTGACGCGGCTGCGGCGGGAGCCTATCAGCATGTTTATTATGAAGAACAGCAGCGCAATGCCGAAAAAGTACATATACTGCTCGTCAAAATCCTCAAACACCACCGATTTCAGCTTGGAGGCCTCTATGGTGCGGATGTCGTCTATTATCGGGTTCAGGCCGAACTCGCCGGCCGACGCCCTCACATACTCGCCGCCTCCGGCAGAGGCTATCTCTTTGAGCGTGCTCTCGTCCAGGCGGGTCACCACTATATTGCCGTCTTTGTCGCGCAGCATATCCCCGTCCATGGGGATCGGCTCGCCCTTGGAGCTGCCCACGCCTATGCAATAAATCTTGATACCCTCCTGGGCAATGGATTCCGCCGTTTCGAGCACATTGCCCTCGTGGTCCTCACCGTCGGAGATGAGGATTATGGCGCGGCTTTTTTCGCTCTGGGTAGAGAAGCTGCGGGCGCAGGTCATGAGCGCATCGGCCGTGGCTGTGCCCTGAATGGGGATGGAGCCCGGATTGACGCTTTTTAAAAAGGCTTTGGCCGACACATAGTCGGTGGTGATAGGCAGCTGCACGAAGCTCTCGCCGGCAAAGATCACCAGACCGATGCGGTCGCCGGCAAGCTTGTCCACCAGGCGGGAGATGGCCAGTTTGGCGCGCTCCAGACGGCTGGGAGAATAGTCCTGCGCCAGCATGGAATTGGACACGTCCAGCGCAATCATTATCTCGACCCCGTTGGTTTCCCTCTCCTGCAGCCGCGCGCCAAGCTGGGGGCGCGACAGGCCGAGCACAAAGAACAGGAAGGCCAGCGAGAAGAAGGTCACCTTGAGCCATCCTTTGGAAGAAGACACATCCGGCATCAGCTGCGCCACCAACTCCGGGTCACCAAGCCTTGCGGCGCGCCGCTTCTGACCCTTGCGGTAGAGCCAGTAGCCCACAAAAAACAGGGGCAAAAGCAACAGCAGCAGCAGATATAATGGTTGAGCTATATGTAACATTACGGTAATCTCTTAATAACCACATATTTGAAGAACAGCTCCAGCAGCAGGGCGGCAAGCGCCAGCAGTGCAAAGAGCATAAAGCGCTCCGAATAGACAGGGAAACTGTCCACCGTGGTGCGGTTCTTCTCCATCTTGTTTATCTCGCCGTAGATCTCCATCAGCTTGGTATTGTCCGTGGCGCGGAAATACTTGCCTCCGGTGGTCTCGGCTATCTTCTGCAGCAGGGCCTCGTCTATCTCCACCTGCATATTCTGCACCTGCACGCCCCATGGGGTCTGCACGGGATAGGGAGCTTCGCCCTTGGCCCCGACGCCGATCGTATAGACGCGTATGCCGTAGGTCTTGGCTATCTCGGCCGCCGTCTCCGGAGCAATCTCGCCGCGGTTGTTCACACCGTCGGTGAGCAGTATCACCACGCGGCTCTTGGCGTCTGAATCCTTCAGGCGAGCCACCGCCGTGGCCAGACCGTTGCCTATGGCCGTGCCGTCTTCAATCAGGCCCGTCTGCACCTCCTTCATCATGTTGATGAGGGTGATGCGGTCGGTGGTCACGGGGCACTGGGTATAACTTTCGCCGGCAAAAACCACTATGCCGATGCGGTCGGTGGGGCGGCTGGCGATGAACTCTATGGCGATGTCCTTGGCGGCGCCTATGCGGTCCGGCTTGAAGTCGCGGGCCAGCATGGACGTGGATACGTCCATATCCAGCACGATGTCGATGCCCTCGGTGTCTATCTTCTCAAAGTTCTTGCTGTCGCGCGGGCGCGCTATAGCCACAATCAGCAGGGCCAGGGCCGCGATGCGAAGCACGAACGGCACGTGCCGCAACGCCCTCTTGAACCACGACGGCCTGTAATCCCAGCGTCCCAGATTGGACACCTGCATGGCGGGTGTGCGGCCCTTGAGTTCGCGATAGAGATAGAGGGCTATCAGCGGCAGGAGCGCAAACTCCAGAAAGAGCAATTTTGGATATTCGAAAAACATACTATTCCTCCCGCTTGGACTCGTCGTCTATTTCTTGCATATAGGTAGAATTCACAAAGCGCACTGCATCCGGTATGGCCGCCTCGTTTTCCTGCTGGCTGGCCTGATACTTGGCAAACTTGACCAGGTCGGCGCGGGAGAAGAGCTCGGCGATATTGTCGTATAGCCCGGCCTCAATGTCCTGCTTCTTGAGGTCGGCGAGCATCTCGCCCGACGGCCGCTCCATCGCCACTATGCCGTAGCGGCCGGCGATATAGACGCGCAGGGCGTCGGTGACCTCGGTGTAGAACTGTTTCTGCTTGTCGTTCTGCCAGAGCTTGGCCTTGCGGATTTTGTCCAGGGTGCGCAGGGCCACGATGTGAGGCGGATCCTTAACTATGGGCTTGCCCAGGAAGGTTCGGTTGGCACGGCGCATCCGTATCCAGTGTATCAGGGCATAGATGAGCGCGGCCAGCAGCAGCGCCGCCCCGGCCCAGGGCAGCACCTCCTTCAGCTGGAGCGGATATTTTATCTGCCCCTTGAGGTCCTTGATCTGATAGGTGGCGGTGTCTATGGGGACGGTGGTGACCTCCAGTGTCGGCCCCTCCATGTACAGCGTGTCCACAGCGCCGTTCTTGCTCTCAATCATGGCAATCAGCGGCGGCAGGTAGTAACTGCCGGAATCGAAGCTGGTGAGGATTATCCTGCCCTCGATGGCCAGTTTGCCGCGGGCGGATTTGAGCGTGTCAATCTCGAGCGGCTTTATTATCTCCACGCCAGGTGCCGGCGGGTCCGCTATATCTTCCAGGAAATATTTCTCCCCCGGAGCCATCTCCAGAGG
>CACXHG010000008.1 GCA_902767355.1 uncultured Bacteroidia bacterium | reverse complement strand
TTCACAATGGCCTTCCAGCCGTCGTCGCAGAGGACATTGACGCTGGCCGCATCGCCGCCGCCGGCTATGCTGTATGCCACCGTCACAACTTCGCCGGCGCTTATGCCGGTATCGTCGCCGCTGAGCGTCAGGCTCATGGCCTGCTGCTTGGCCAGCGAGATCACTGCCCCGCCGCCGAGGGTGAATACAACATGTGCGGCATCCTCATAAACGCTTTCTATCAACGTCTTATCTACCTGCCCGAGGTCTTGCCAGTGGGCACCGCCATCCGTGCTGACCTGCAGACGGCCGTTCGCAGCGCGGAATTGCGGCAGAGGGGTCTGCCGGCCTATCTCTATCCTGTTGCCGGTAGCATCCCGGAGCCACTCGCCCGCGCACATCCAGTAGTAACGACCGTTTTCTTCACCCACGGCTATGCCGGCGGGCTGGTTATAAACTGTAAGTTCTCCCGCTTTTTCGAAGACCAGCCTGAAGCCTTTCACTTCGCCGTCTTCCGCTATGGGCTCGAAGTCGGCCAGGGCGTCGCCAGAGAGTTGAGCCGCTATCAGTTTCTGAAGCACGTCGGCATTGTCTGTCAGGACATTACACTCTTCTTCGAGCTGCTTTACCTGCTCGTGCAAACGGGCTATTCTAGAGCCATAATCGGCGCAGGAAAACAGTATCCACAGAAGCTGCGTGCAGACCAAAAAAATTGTAAGTGGCCGTTTCATCGGGATAATTAGGTGAACAAAGATACTTATTTTTTACATTTGCGGCTATGATACGGGATTTAGACAGTGCTCTCTCTGAGAGGATTCTGGTTCTGGACGGCGGTCTGGGCACTATGGTGCAGGCGCTGGGCCTCGGCGAGCAGGACTACCGCGGCCGGGAATTCCTGGCCTGGAAATGCCCTCTGGCCGGCTGCACTGATGTGCTGTGCCTGAGCGCGCCGCGGGCCGTGGCCGGCATACACCGTGCATATCTTCAGGCCGGGGCCGACATCATCACCACCAACTCCTTCAATGCCAACGCCATATCCCTTCAGGAGTACGGTCTGGAAGCCTACGCGCGGCGCATCGCCCGCGCTGCCGCGCAAATAGCCCGCACCGCTGCCGACGAGTTCGAAGCCGATGGCCGGCCGCGCTTTGTCGCCGGCAGCATGGGCCCGACCTCCAAAACCGCGTCCATCTCCGCCTCGGTGGGCGACAGTTCGCTGCGCGACGTGACTTTCGCCGCCCTGGCCGATGCCTATTATGACCAGGCGGCAGGCTTGGTGGAGGGCGGCGCGGACATCCTGCTGCTGGAGACTGTTTTCGACACGCTCAATGCCAAGGCGGCCATCTTTGCGCTGGAGAGGCTTTTCGGTGAGATTGGCCTGCGGCTGCCGCTGATGATTTCCGTCACGGTGTCGCAGAAGGCGGGGCGCACCCTGTCGGGCCAGAGCATAGAGGCTTTCTGGGCCTCTGTAAAACATGCGCGGCCGGTTTCCGTTGGCATCAACTGCTCGTTCGGCGCCCGTGAAATGATGCCCCATCTAGAGCGCCTGGCGGCCGTTGCCGACTGCTATATCAGCATCCACCCCAACGCCGGCCTGCCAAACATTGCCGGAGGCTACGACGAGACTCCGGAGAGCTTCGCCGAGGCTATGCGTCCCTATGCCGAGCGCGGCCTGGTGAACATCATGGGCGGCTGCTGCGGCACCACCCCGGAGTTTATCCGGGCGCTGGTAGCCATGCTGAAGGCGAAGAGCCGACGCGGCGGCAGCTCAGACAGGGGTGGGCACGGCGGCGGCCCAGACAATGGCCGGCGCGGCGGCACTATTTGCGGTGCAGGGCAAAGCACTGACTCGCTGCAAGATACGCAAAGTTCCTCCCCCTCTGACAGTGGTAGGCACTCTACACAAAGCGCTGCTGATGAAGCACTTATCCTCCACAGGCGACAACTGCCCGAACCCGACACCACGACCGTCCTCTGCGGCCTGGAAACCCTGCGCATAGTGCCCGAAGCCAATTTCATCAACATTGGCGAGCGCTGCAACGTGGCCGGCAGTGCCAAGTTCGCACGGCTCATACGCGAAGGCGACTGGGACGGGGCCCTGGCAATTGCCCGCGCCCAGGTGAATGCCGGAGCGCAGGTCATAGATATATGCATGGACGACGGGCTGATAGACGGCCCGGCTGCTATGCGCCGGTTCATCAACATGCTAGCCGGCGAAGTAGAGATTGCAAGCGTCCCGCTGATGATAGACTCGTCGTCTTGGGACACCATTGTGGCCGGCTTGGAGTGCTGCCAGGGCAAGGCCATCGTGAATTCCATCTCCCTGAAAGAAGGTCCGCAGGAGTTTCTGCGCCGGGCCTCCCTGATCCGCGCCTATGGGGCTGCGGCAGTGGTGATGCTCTTCGACGAAGAAGGTCAGGCCACGAGCCTGGAGCGGAAGACCGCCGTCGCCGAGCGGGTATACAAGCTGTTGACTTCCAACGGTTTCCCCGCGCAGGACATAATCTTTGACCCCAACATACTTGCCGTCGCCACGGGCATCCCGGAGCACGACGGCTACGGCCTGGCCTTTATAGAGGCTGTGCGCTGGATAAAACAGAATCTGCCCCTGGCCAAGGTCTCCGGCGGCGTCAGCAACCTTTCGTTCGCCTTCCGCGGCAACAATGCGGTGCGCGCGGCCATGCACTCGGCGTTTTTATATCACGCCCGGCAGGCCGGGATGGATATGGGCATAGTCAACCCCCAGATGGTAGTACTCTACGACGATATCGACCACCATCTGCTGACTCTGGTAGAAGACGTAATCCTCTGCCGCCAAGCCAATGCCAGCGAACGGCTGGCAGAATACGCCGCCCGGCTGAAAGCGGCCGGGCCTGCCGCAGGCGAAGCATCTACTGCGAACCAGTCGGCCGAGCCTGCCGCGCAAAGCACTTGGCGCAACGCTCCTGCCGGCGAACGCATAGGCTACGCAATGCTGCACGGCATTGCCGACAATATAGAAAACGACGTGCTCGAGGCACTTGCCGCCGAGGGTTCCCCCATGGCGGTCATCAATAAACTGATGATGCCGGCGATGGAGCGCGTGGGGAATCTTTTCGGCGAAGGCAAAATGTTCCTCCCGCAGGTGGTCAAGGCCGCCTCCGTGATGAAGCGGGGTGTCGCCGCCCTGGAGCCTTACATTAGCAGTGGAGGAAAACCCGCTGATTCTCAACAAGATGCACAAGTTACCTCCCCTCTTCAAAGGGGTAAGCATATTCTGCAAAACATTGCTAATCAGAGCGATAAGCTCCACACCCAAGCTGTTTCAGCGAGCATACACACCCGCGCACCCAAAGTGGTGATTGCCACGGTCAAGGGCGACATCCACGACATAGGCAAGAACATCGTCTCGGTGGTGATGGCGGTCGGCGGCTGCGAGATCATCGACTTGGGAGTAATGGTCGAGGCGGCCACGATAGTCGAGGCAGTGCGCAGCCACAACGCCGACTTCGTGTGCCTGAGCGGACTCATCACCCCGTCGCTGGCGCAGATGATAGAGGTATGCCGATGTCTGCGCCAAGAAGGGATATCCATCCCAGTGATCGTCGGCGGCGCCACCACCAGCCCCATGCACACGGCCGTCAAGATCGCTCCCGAATACGACGGCCTGGTGATCCACTCCCCCAACGCCAGCAGCAATATGCAGATAATCACCAATCTGAGCGGGCCGTCCGCCCGTGTTTTCGCCGCCGGGATACGCAGCGAACAGAAGCAGCTGCAGCAGCTTTACGTCTCAGCCCAGACTGGTCGCCGCCTGGTGGACTACCGCGAGCGCCTGCAGGAGGCTGTCGGCACCAGGTCAGCAGGCTCAGTGCCGGGACTCCCGGCCGCGCACCCCTCAGAGCCTGGAGCGCAAAGCGCTGACTCACAACTATATACAGAAAGTTACCCTATAAATTCAGAGGGGGTAACTTTCGATAACTCACACATTATTAGTAATTTGCACTCCAGCCACCGACAATCTGGGGTAGTCTCGGAGCTCCATCAGGAAGGCATCGACCAGCAGACGGAACCATGCCGCCTCCCTCAGACCGAATATGACCAATCTATCCGGGTCTTCCACCACTATGACTTCGCGGCGGTCAGGAAGCATCTGAACTGGGATATGTTCTACGCCGAATGGGGCGTCAAGGACGCGGCCGCCCGAGGGGAACTGAGGCGCGACGCCGAGGCGATGCTCGACCGCATGGAACGCGACAACATCCTTGACCTTCAGGGCGTTATCGGCAACTTTAGCGCCCATGCCAGCGGCGACGACATCGTCCTGGACTCCGGGGGCAATCGCCTTCAGGCGGTAGCGGAGGGCGCGAGCGAAAGCCAGCGGAATAGCCAGCCCGGAGCGGCGGGGTTTGGGGCAACGCCCCAGTATAATCGCCTTCCCATGCTGCGCAACCAGACCGAGGGAGAGGAAAATGTCTCCGCGGCGGACTTTGCGGCGGCGGCCGGCCGCATCACGCTCTTTGCCATCAGCGCCGGCGCGGGCATAAAGGCCTATGCCGAACGGCTAACCGCCCGGGGCGACCAGTACGGCGCGTTCATGGCAAAGGTGCTCGCAGACTGCCTGGCCGAGGCCCTCGCCGCAGCGACAGTCCCCGCCAAAGAGGGCGAGCGCCACGCTTTCGGCTACCCCTCCTGCCCCGATCATTCGCTCAAGAAAGACGTCTTCGA
>CACXHG010000007.1 GCA_902767355.1 uncultured Bacteroidia bacterium | reverse complement strand
CGTTGCTACAATATTCCTGCTTGTACTTTTGTCTTCCAATATTTCAATCAACTTCCCCTCCCTTTCCGAAGGGGACTGCAAAGGTAGCAATCTTTTCTTTCCTACCAAATCTTTTTAAAAATATTTTTTCGGAGACTGCACCACTTTGGTACCGGGAGCCACGTCTTCGGTGACCCATATATTACCACCTATCACCGCGTTTTTTCCGATAGTTACGCGGCCCAGGATGGTTGCATTGGAATACACTATCACATTGTCTTCCAAAATCGGATGGCGGGGCACGCCTTTTACCGGATTGCCGTTTTCGTCCAGCGGAAAACTCTTGGCGCCCAGAGTCACGCCCTGATAAAGCTTGACGTTGTCGCCCAGGATGGCTGTCGCACCGATTACCACACCAGTGCCGTGGTCGATGGCAAAAGACTCGCCTATCGTGGCCGCTGGATTGATGTCGATGCCGGTCTCGCTGTGAGCCAGCTCTGTGATAATGCGCGGCAGCAGAGGCACGCCGGCAAGCAGCAGGGCGTGCGCTATGCGATAGCTGCTGATGGCCCTTATGCCTGGATAGCAGGCAATGACCTCGGCGACGGACTCTGCCGCCGGATCGCCGTTGTAGGTGGCGATTACATCCTTGCGCAAAGTCTGCCCGAGCTGTGGGAGAGAATCCACGAATTCCGCCGCAATGGCTTCAGCATCGCCGCTACCGCCCTGAGATGAGAAACACATCCCGATGGCAGAACTGAGCGATTCGAGAAGCTTCTGGCGAAGAGCGCTGCCCTCGCATTCGCCGGCTTCGCAATAGAAATCGGGAAAGAGCAGCGCCCGGCACTGCTCTATTATGGTTTTTGCCCTTGCGTTTATATTGATATACATACAAGGGCAAAAGTACGCCAATTATGATAAAAACAAAACTGGACTCAGGAGAATAATTCAGTAGAAAGATATCTTTCGCCGGTGTCCGGCAGCAGCACCACAATGGTCTTGCCGGCATTCTCAGGGCGACGGGCCAGTTGCAATGCGGCAGAAAACGCCGCACCCGACGATATGCCCACCAGCAAGCCTTCTTCCGAGGCCAGGGTCCTTGCCGCCGCGAATGCATCCTCGTTGGAAACCGGAATTATCTCATCCACCACGCTGCGGTCGAAGACCTTGGGCACGAAGCCCGCGCCTATGCCCTGGATCTTATGCGGCCCGGAAGGATTGCCGCTGAGCACGGCGCTTGAGGCCGGCTCTACTGCCACAAGCTTGACTGAGGGCTTGTGCGCCTTGAGGGCACGGCCTGTCCCCGTAACGGTGCCGCCGGTGCCGACTCCGGCCACAAATATATCCACCGTGCCGCCTGTGTCGCGCCAGATCTCTTCGCCGGTAGTGCGAGTGTGCACCTGAGGATTGGCAGGATTGTCAAACTGCCCCAGAATAACGCTGCCGGGGATGGAAGCCTTGAGCTCCTCTGCCTTGGCGATGGCGCCTTTCATACCTTCGCTGCCGGGGGTAAGTACCAACTGGGCCCCGCGGGCCTTGAGCAGATTGCGGCGCTCTACACTCATGGTTTCGGGCATGGTCAGTATCAACTTGTAGCCCTTGACGGACGCGACAAAAGCCAGCCCGACGCCAGTGTTGCCGCTGGTGGGCTCTATTATGGTGGCGCCTGGGGCGAGCACTCCCCTCGCCTCGGCATCTTCTACCATTGCGAGCGCAATGCGGTCCTTCACGCTGCCGGCCGGGTTGAAATACTCCACTTTTGCCAGCAGGTCCGCCTCCAGATTGAAGCGCTTCTTGACGGCACCCAGCCGCACCAGGGGCGTGTGCCCGACAAGCTCCATAACAGAATTGTAAATCTTTGCCATGTCACAAAAATAATAAACGTTTTTAAATGTTTTCAAACGCCTGCTCCAGGTCTGCAATTATATCATCTATATGTTCGGTACCGATGGAGAGCCGGATTGTGCTCTGGCTGATACCCTGCGATGCAAGCTCTTCCTGGGTGAGCTGGGAGTGGGTCGTGGTGGCGGGATGGATCACCAGGGACTTGACGTCGGCCACATTTGCCAGCAGGGAGAATATCTCCAGAGAATCTATGAAGCGGAAAGCCTCCTGCCGGCCGCCCTTGATTTCGAAAGTAAAAATGGAGCCGCCGCCATTGGGGAAATAGCGCTCGTAAAGAGCATGGTCCGGATGGGTAGCCAGCGACGGGTGATTTACCTTGGCCACCAAGGGATGATGCGACAGATAGTCCACCACCTTGAGGGCGTTGGCCACGTGCCGCTCTACGCGCAGCGAGAGGGTCTCGAGCCCCTGCAGGAAGATGAAGGCGCTCACGGGCGAGAGCGTTGCACCGGTATCGCGCAGCAGTATAGCCCGGGCGCGGGTGATGTAGGCCGCAGCCCCCACGGCATCGGCAAACACTATCCCGTGATAGCTGTAGTCCGGCTCGGTAAACTGAGGGAATTTGCCGGAAGCTTTCCAGTCGAACTTTCCGGAATCTACGATAACGCCGCCGATGGCAGTGCCGTGGCCGCCGATAAACTTGGTGGCGGAATGCACCACAATGTCGGCGCCGTGCTCTATGGGACGGAGCAGATATGGCGTGGCAAATGTATTGTCTATTATAAGAGGGATCTTATGGCTGTGGGCGATGGCCGCAACCGCCTCTATATCTATAAGATTGGAGTTGGGATTGCCGAAGCTCTCGATAAATATGGCCTTGGTCTCGGGCCGGATTGCGTTTGCGAAATTGTCCAGCGACGACGGATCCACAAAAGTGGTCGATATCCCATAGGGCACAAGCGTGTGCTGCAGAAGATCATAGGTCCCGCCGTAAATTGTAGAGGCGGAGACTATATGGTCTCCCGCACGCGCGATATTAAGTATAGAGTATGTGATGGCTGCTGCGCCTGAGGCCACCGCAAGGGCTCCCACCCCGCCTTCGAGGGCGGCGATACGCTGCTCCAGAACGTCCTGGGTGGAATTGGTCAGACGGCTGTAGATATTGCCCGGGTCCGAGAGGCCGAAACGGGCGGCGGCGTGTTCGCTGTTGTGGAACACATAAGACGTGGTCTGATAGATGGGCACTGCGCGGGCATCGGATGCCGGGTCTGCCTTCTCCTGCCCCACATGGAGCTGGAGTGTCTCAAAATGAAGTTTCTTTGCGCTCATAGTCGTTTTGATTATTTTTTGGCAAATGTCGGCGTCAAAGAAACATCATCCAAACAAAATCAAAAATACGGGAAATAATAGCAGAAAATATTAAATTTGCAGAATAAAATCATAGAAAGCCAAACAAAATCATCCTATAAACAGAATAATATTCCATGGACTACAAGCTGGACAACACCGACATACAAATACTGCGCGCCCTGCAGCAGAACGCCCGCATCACCAACAAAGAACTGGCCGCAAAGGTACACCTCTCACCTTCTCCGGTTTATGAGAGGCTCAAACGTCTGGAAAACGAGGGCTATATAAACAAATACACCACGGTGCTCAACGCAGATAAGCTAGGGCTGGGCTTTGTGGTGTTCTGCAGCGTGAAACTGAGCCGGGTCAACGCCGACATAGCCGGCGATTTCACCTCGCGCATCATGGAAATTCCCGAGGTGACGGAATGTTACAACATATCCGGGGAGTATGACTATCTTCTAAAGATACACGCCCCGGATATGAAGTATTATAATCAGTTTATCCTGAATGTACTGGGCCGGATAGAGAGCCTCGGCTCCATCCAAAGCACCTTTGTGATGGACTCCGTGAAGCAGAACTGGGGGCTCTGCATCTAAAGTCCGGGCGAGCGGAGCCGCGCGGCAGGCTACCAGATGCTCTCTACGGTGTCAATCTCCAGGTCGTGGAGCGTAAGAGCCCAACCCTGGAAAGTGAACAGGCGGCTGTCGCCGTTGCAGTAAAGCGGCTCAGAGAAGCTGTAGAGTCCGCCGTCGAGGAAAACCTCAACCCCGGTGCGGTCTATGTAAATCTCGAAGGGGAATTCCAGGCCCGCAATATCTTCGGTCGAATAAAACTTGCCATTGACAAGAGAGAAGCTGGCGCTGTAGGTGAACACGTCGGCGCCGTTCATCTTCAACTCTATATAGGCAGCGGCATCCAGCTTCATGGTGGCCTTGATATGCAGGCCCTGGGCTGGATCGGTGAAGCGCGCCAGGACCTTGTTGGCCTCGTCTGCATTGAGCGGGCCCTCGGCTGTATAGGCCCTGTGCAGCAGGCTCTCCACCTCCTTGACCGGTTTGCTGCGGAGGCGCACGCCGTCTCTGGTGCTCACCAGCGTCAGTTCTGTGGGCAGCTGCATCTGGCTGTGGAAGGCCATTCCGGGGTGAGCCAGCCGACCCCAGGCAATCTGGATCCTGCGGCCGTCGGGCACATCGCTGAAGGTCTGGGAGGCATAGAAAGTGCCGAGCGTATATTGATGGCGGCCTGTCAGAGGAGTAAACTTCTCACCGTCGAAATCACCTATCATATAGATGCCGGCAGCGCCCAGGGTAACCCATTTCATATTGTCTGGATTGCCGTCCACCGGCAGGCAGAACAGATCGGGGCACTCGTCAAAACCGCTCTGGTGGCTGCGGTAGGTCCAGTGGATAAGATCCTTGGAGGTATAGATGGAGTTGCCGTCCTTCTCGAAAAGCGCCATCACCCAGTGACCGTCTTCGCCGCCATACCAGAAAACCTTGGGGTCGCGGGTCTCGTGGCTGCCGGCAGCTTCGTGGGAATCGATGACGGGGTTGCCGGAATACTTGATGAGGGTGCGGCCACAGTCCAGGCTGTAGGCGATGCACTGCTTCTGCCAGTCGGCATGGGTGGTGTAGGCATACACTATGGGTGCCGGACATTTTTTGGTGCCGAAGCCGCTGGTATTGTTCCAATCGACCACCGCACAGCCCGAGAACATGGTGCCGAAGCGGTCGGGGAAAAGCACGTCGCCGAGTTCTTCCCAGTGCACCAGGTCGCGGCTTACGGCATGGCCCCAGGTCATATTGCCCCAGCCGATGCTGAAGGGGTTATGCTGATAGTACATGTGATACTCGCCGTTGTAATACACCAGACCGTTGGGATCGTTGGTCCATCCGCGACGGGTGGAATAGTGGAACTGCGGGCGGAGTTTCTCCTTGTAGAACTGACTCTGCCCCATAATTGTATCGGCAAAATACATCCTGTCCAGGTCGGAAGCCTTGCCGGCATAAGTCAGTTTGAGCTTCTTGCCCATATAGGCAGACATATCCTTGTACACCCAATAGTCGGGTTCGCCCTGCGCGATGGACAGGCCCACGGTGAGCGAGTCAACCCCTTTTGCCGTGAACATCAAGCTGGTGTCATCTCCCTCGTGGTAGATGGGAATATTAAGGTAGCGTTGCTTTACTTTGTATTCGCGTTGAACATCTTGAGCATAGAGCGCGCCGCCGGCGACTGTCAGCAGGCAAAGGATTGCGAGAATGGTCTTTTTCATTGTACTATCTTAAAAAGTTCAGTTTCATTGCGGAAGGCGCACCTTCTGCCGGCACCCCTGCATGGGCGGCAACCGCGCCATTGACAAAAGTATAATCTATTGAAGATGAAAAGCTTGTGAGCGGACTCCAGCCGCATTTGGAAAGCGGCGGCACCGCCGACGGCGCCTCAGGATCCACCACCACCAGGTCGGCATAATACCCTTTGCGGATAAAGCCGCGGCGGTCTATGCCGAACAGGCGCGCCGGAGCGTGACACATCTTTTCCACCACCAATGGCAGGGGGAACACCCCCTGACGGACCTTTTCCAGCATCATCAGCAGCGAATACTGCACCAGGGGTATGCCGCTGGCTGCCTGCAGCAGGCCGCCTTGTTTCTGTGACTGCAGATGTGGGGCATGGTCTGTAGAAATGGTGGCGATGACGCCGGAGCGCACCGCCTGGCACAACGCCTCGCGGTCCGCCGCAGTCTTAATTGCCGGGTTGCACTTGATCCCAGCCCCGTAGCGTTCGTAATCCGAGTCGTCGAACCACAGATACTGCACGCAGGTCTCGGCGCTCACAAGATCGCTGGAGCGCATCACCCCGGAGAGATATTCCACCTCGTCGGCCGTGGAAACGTGCATAATATGCAGGCGGGCACCGGTTTGCAGCGCCAGCTCCACAGCCTTTTTTGTGGCTGCCAAGCAGGCCTGCCGGCTGCGTACCAAAGGGTGGGCGGATATAGGTATATCATTGCCGTACTGGCGCTTATACTGCTCCAGATTGGCATTGATCATGGCGTTGTCTTCGCAGTGGGCCGCAATCATCAGCGGCGAAGAGGAAAAGATGCTGCGCAGCGCGCGCGCATCATCTACCAGAAGGCTGCCGGTAGATGAGCCCATAAACACCTTCACGGCGCAGGCGCCACTGGCCGCCGCATCGCGTATATCCTGCAGATTGGAACCGGTTGCACCCAGATAAAAGCCGTAATTTGCAGCGGAGTCGCGCCCGGCAATCTCGAATTTCGCGGCCAGGGCGGCAGCATCGCTTGCCGGCGGGTTATTGTTGGGCATATCCAGAAAGGAGGTCACGCCGCCTGCGACGGCCGCCCGGCTTTCGCTGGCGATGCTGCCCTTTTCGGTGGCGCCCGGCTCGCGGAAATGGACGTGGGTGTCGATTACGCCGGGCAGCAGAAGCCGGCCGCGAAGGTCATACACCTTGTCGGCCCCGACGGCGGCTTCTTTAAGCCGCTGAGCCTCATCATCGTAGCGGAATATATCGCAGATAATGCCGTCATTAACAAAAATCCCCCCGCTGATGGAGAGACCTTCGTTGACAATGACTGCATTCTTGAGGAGAATCTTGGACATAGGGCTACTGCTTACCTATTATTTTCCTCATCCTGAGCTCCATGACTCCCCAGAACGCTTCGCCGAAGATACTGCTGCTCATCTTGGACGTGCCTTCGGTGCGGTCCACAAAAATTACGGAGACTTCTTTAATATTGAATCCGAGTTTATAGGCCGTATATTTCATCTCTATCTGGAAGCCGTAGCCCTTCATCTTGACGCGGTCGAAATCTATGGCTTCCAGCACCTTGCGGCGATAGCACACAAAGCCGGCGGTGTTGTCATAGACCTTCATGCCCAGCACCAGACGCACGTAGATAGAAGCGAAATAGCTCATCAGCAGGCGGCCTATGGGCCAGTTGACCACGCTGACGCCCTTTGAGTAGCGGGAACCGATGGACACATCCGCCCCCTGCTCGCTGCAGGCTGCCAGAAGGCGCGGCAGATCTTCCGGATTGTGGGAGAAGTCGGCATCCATCTCTATGACATAGTCATAGCCGTGCTCCAGGGCCCAGGTGAAACCTGTCAGGTAGGCGGTCCCAAGGCCGAGCTTGCCGCTGCGCTCGATTATAAAAACGGAGAGCGGATATTCCAGCATCAGGTTCTTGACTATGTCGGCCGTGCCGTCGGGCGAGCCGTCGTCCACGACCAGAACATGAAAGCCGTCCACCAGGGAAAGCACCTTGCGGATAATCTTCTCTATGTTTTCCTTTTCGTTGTAGGTAGGAATGATGACGACTTTGCTCTCTGTGTTCATACCTACAAAGGTATAGAATTAATTGCTTAAATTCAAAGCCAGACCGATGCGCCCGCGCTGCAGGTCAACCCTGTCGACGCGCACCTGGACGGTCTGCTGGATCTTGAGTTTCACGCCCCGGGGAATACGCGAGGCATGCAGCAGGCCGCTGGTTTTTATGCCAAGGTCCACGAAAGCCCCGAAGTCGGTGATATTGGTCACCTTACCCGGCAGGATCATCCCCTCGTGAAGGTCTTCGATCGAATGGATTTCTTCGCTAAAAGAGAAGGATTCGGCCTGCCCGCGTGGGTCGCGGCCGGGCTTGGCAAGCTCGGAAACGATGTCCTTCAGGGTCACCAGACCCACATCCTCGCTCACATAGCGTTCCAGATTTATCTTGCTGCAGAGGGCCTCGTTGCCCACAAGGGAAGCCACGGACTCGCCTATGTCAGAGGCCATCTTCTCTACCAGGGAATAGCGCTCCGGATGGACGCTGGAATTGTCCAGGGGATTGCCGGCGCCCGGGATGCGCATAAAACCGGCACACTGCTCGTAGGCCTTGCCGCCGAGGCGCCGCACGTCCAGAAGCTGCGAGCGCGAGCTGAAGCGGCCGTGGCTGTTGCGCCAGTCCACGATGTTTGCCGCCAGCGCAGGCCCCACGCCGGAAACATACTGGAGCAGATAGACGCTGGCGGTGTTGAGATTGACTCCGACATTGTTCACGCAGCTGACCACGGTGTTGTCCAGCTCTTCTTTGAGCAGGCCCTGATCCACATCGTGCTGATACTGCCCCACCCCTATCGATTTGGGATCTATCTTGACCAGCTCGGAAAGCGGGTCCATCAGCCGGCGGCCTATGGAAACCGCGCCGCGCACCGTCACGTCGTAGTCCGGAAACTCTTCGCGGGCGATTTCGGAGGCGGAATAGACCGAGGCCCCGTCTTCGCTCACGGAATACACCTGTATATTCTCCGGAAGCGCCAGTTTTGCGATGAAACTCTCCGTTTCGCGGCCGGCGGTGCCATTGCCTATGGCTATCACCTCTATATGATACTTCGACACCATATCGCTTATCTTCTTCATGGAGGATATGCGCTCGTTTACGGGCGGATGCGGATAAATGGTGTCGTTGGCCAGCAGACCTCCGGCCTCGTCCAGGCAGACCACCTTGCAGCCGGTCCTGAAGCCCGGGTCGATGGCCAGCACCCTCTTCTGCCCCACGGGCGGGGCCAGAAGCAACTGCCGCAGGTTCTCTCCGAAAACCTTTATGGACTCAATGTCAGCCTTTTGCTTGGCTGCCTTGAGCGTCTCGTTTTCTATTGAAGGATGCAGCAGCCGGCGGAAACTGTCGGCAAAGGCATCGCAAAGTATCTTGTATAGCTCGCGCGAGGGCACTCTCTGCCCTTTGAGCACGCAGCGGCCGATACGCTCCAGGTTGCGGTCTTCGTCCACATCTACCTTGACCGAGAGCATGCCTTCGCCAGCCCCGCGAAGTATGGCCAGCAGGCGGTGCGGAGGTATCTTGGCAATGGGCTCGCGATGGTCCGTCCAGCTGCGGTACTTGTCGCTCTGCTCTTCTTTGGCCGCGCCTTCGCGGGACAGCTTCGAAGAGAGCATGCCCCACTTGAGATAGCTGGCGCGAAGGATGCTGCGCACCTCGGGATTCTCGCTGACCCTCTCCGCAATGATGTCGGAAGCCCCGGCGATGGCCGCTTCGGCGTCTGGCACATCCGCAGTGATAAACTTGCGTGCCGCTTCGGCGGGATTGGCGGTCTTGAGCGACATGAAGGCGTCGGCCAGCGGCTCCAGTCCCCGCTCTTTTGCCACCGAGGCGCGGGTGCGCTTCTTGGGCCTGAACGGCAGATAAAGGTCTTCCAGGGATGCTGAGTCCACCTGCTCCTCTATCCGGGACCTGAGCTCCGGCGTGAGCTTCTGCTGCTCTTCTATCGTTTTGATTATGGCCGCCTTGCGCTTGTCAAGCTCGGTAAAATACTGGTGGTAATGCTTTATCTGCCCCACCTGGACTTCGTCCATCCCACCGGTGCGCTCCTTGCGGTAGCGGCTGATAAAAGGTATCGTGGCCCCTTCTTCCAGGAGCTCGACGCAATGCAGCACCTGCCACTGGTTCACGCCCAGCTGTGAGCTGATATATTTTATATAGAGATCAGTCATCTGAAACCTGATGTAATTGGTCGCGGTAAGAAGAGAATATCTTGGACTTGGACACAAAGCCTACGTATCTTCCCGAAGCGTCGGTCACCGGCAGATTCCAGGCGCCGGAACGCTCGAACTTTTCCATGACGGAATCCATACGTTCGTCTTCGGAGAGAATCGCCGGGGCGTCCTTGACCAGATTATAGATATGTATGTGGCTGTAAAGCCCGCTGTTGAACATATACCGGCGCACGTCGTCCACCAGCACAATGCCCTGGAATATGCCAGAGGCATCCACTACGGGCACAAGGTTGCGGCGGCTGGTAGATATGATCTGCACGAGGTCTCCAAGCGTTTTGTCTAACCCTATCGTCTTAAAGTCGTGCTCTATGAAGTCCGAGGTCTTGAGCAGGGTGAGCACGGCCTGGTCGCTGTCGTGGGTCAGCAGCTCTCCCTGCTGGGCCACCCGCTTGGAATAAATGGAATAGCGCTCGAAGATACGTATGGTGGCAAAGGATATTGCCGAGGTAATCATCAGCGGGAACATGAGCACGTAGCCGCCGGATATCTCCGCCACCAGGAATATGGCCGTGAGCGGGGCCTGCATGACGCCCGCCATAAGGCCGGCCATTCCCACCAGCACAAAGTTGGCCTCCGGCAACTGGGCTATACCCAGGTTGGCCACCAGCCTGGCCACCACAAAGCCTGTGACGGCCCCGGTGAACAAGGTGGGGCCGAAGGTTCCGCCCACCCCGCCGCCGGCATTGGTAAGCGCGGTGGCATATACCTTGGCAAACATTATGGCGGCGAAAAACAGCAAGATGGACCATTTGCCCGAGGCGGCCCCGCCGGGCAGCACCGGAGCGGCCGGCCCTCCGTTGAGCATGCCGTTCAGGGAGCCGTAGCCCTCGCCGTAGAGGGGCGGGAAAAGGAATATGAGCACCCCCAGCAACACGGCGCACATTATCCACTTGAGATAGGGGTTGTGCAGCTTGCGCAACTTGTCCTCTACCCGGAGCGTGGTGCGCAGGAAATATAGCGACACAAAGCCGCAGACCAGACCCAGCACAATATAGAACGGGATATTGGACAGCGCGAAGGGCGTGATCGCGCCAGAGAAGGTAACCGTGTCGCCCATGAGCAGGTAAGTCACCATCGTGGCGGTCACGGAAGAGAACAGCAGGGGCAGTATCGAAGTCATGGAGATGTTGAACATCAATATCTCCAGGGTGAAAAGAACACCAGCGATAGGCGCCTTGAAAATACCGGCAAGCGCGCCGGCGGCACCGCAGCCGAGCAGGATGGTCATCTGCCTGTAGGGCAATTTCAAAACCCTTGCGACATTGCTCCCGATGGCCGCTCCGGTATATACTATCGGGGCCTCGGCACCCACGCTGCCGCCAAGGCCTATGGTCACGGCGCTGGCGGCGAGGGAAGACCATGTATTGTGCGGCTTGATATGGGCCTCGTTGCGGGAAATGGCCGTCAGCACGCGAGTCACCCCGTGGCCGATGTCATCCTTGATGATGTATCGCACGAAGAGCATCGACAGCAGCATGCCCACTCCCGGGGTCACCAGATATGCCCAGTTGTACTGACTGCCGGGGATGACCCCATGGACAAGATGCTCGAGCAGGGCTATCGACTGCTTGAGCACTACCGCAGCCAAACCGCTCAACAAACCCACGACAACCGCCAGTATCCAAAGCAAAGTGCGCTCAGACATATGTTTGAGCGCATTTTGGATATTACCGGAAAACCGGTCGAAGTATGTTTTAGTCTTCGTCGTCAGAGTCGTCTTCCGAATGTGTGTTGAAATCGTTGTCGTTGCCGGGAAGAACGCCGCCTTCGGTGTCGTCGTCGTCATCCCCGCCATTATCTTCAAACAGATCCTTCTCTACCTTCTCCGCATCGTCTGTGTTGACATTAATCTTTACCAGGTACAATACATCCTCTACCGGCTCGTCGTCTTCGGGCTCGGGTTTGAAGCGGACGGCATGGAAAAAACTGCCGTCGGGCTTGTCCACCTTGAGAATATCTCCCATATAATCTGCATATCCGTGCGGGTATTTACGGTCAAATGCGTCCTTAAGGTCCTGGGACATATTGTCGTAGCTGACTACAAATCTCTTCTTGACTGCTTCTGCCATATCTTGTGTGAATGTTTTAATACAACAATATTAAGCAAACTATTTGAAAAAAAACAATTTTTGTTTGCGTTTTTTCTCTATATCACGCTCTACGAACACAGGCTTAAGCGTTCTGGGGTCCATACCACTATAAAACATCACAGAAGAAACAGTCATGGGGGTCGGAGTAAAGTCCTGGACCTGCTCCATGTACAGACCCTTGAGGTATTTGTTCTGTGACAGCGCCATCATGTCGCGCATACCGCAGCCCGGGTGGCCGGAAATAAAATAAGGCACCAGCTGATACTTCAGACGCTCCCGGCGGCAGATCTCGTCGAACTTGGTGCGCAGCACTTCGAAAAGCCTGAAAGAAGGCTTGCCCATGGCGGAGAGCACATTGTCCTGAGTGTGCTCCGGAGCCACCTTCAGCCGGCCGCTGGTATGGTTGACGATCAGTTCGCGCAGATACTTCTCGCAGGTTTCATCGAGACAACCGTCCGGACCGAGGAAGAGGTCGTACCGTATGCCGCTGCCCACATAGGCGTGGCGTATGCCGGGCACCTTGCCCACAGCCTCATAGAGCTCCAGCAGCGGCTGGTGGGAATTGTCCAGGTTCTTGCACATCCTCGGATAAAGGCACGACTGGCGCAGGCAGCGTTCGCACAGCTCTTTGTTGCGCCCCCCCATCTTGTACATGTTCGCCGTGGGGGCCCCGAGGTCGGAAATGTTGCCCTTGAAATCGGGCAGGTTGCTGAGCGCCCTTGCCTCATCTACTATGGACTGCATGGAGCGCGACTGTATGTGCTTGCCCTGATGGGCCGATATCGTGCAGAAGTTGCAGCCTCCGAAACACCCGCGATGGGTGGTGATGGAGAACTTGATCATATCGTAGGCCGGGATGCGCTTGCCCTTGTAGCGCGGGTGCGGCAGCTTGGTGAACGGCAGCGCATACACCTCGTCCATTTCCTGCTCCGTGGCCGGGGGATACGGCGGGTTGATGCACACGAACCTGTCCCCCACCTGCTCTACCAGCATGGTGCTGTGCAGATTGTTGGACTCGCGCTCTATTATATTGAAATTCTGCGCAAAAGCCAGCTTGTTGCGGCAGCAGCTCTCGTAGGAATGCAGGTCGAAATAGTCTCCGTCCGGGGCCTGGTCGCTCACATAGCCGACCTGCGGCAACTGGCGGATTTCTTCCTGCGAAGCGCCCCTGGCCAAGGCGTCGGCTATGGCCAGATTGGCCTTTTCCGCCATCCCGTAGGTCAGCCAGTCGGCCTTGCTGTCTATGAGGATGGAAGGCTTGAGGCGGTCCTGCCAGTAGTCGTAATGCGTCAGGCGGCGGAGGGAGGCTTCTATGCCGCCGATTACCACCGGAACGTCCGGATAAATCTCCTTAAGGATATTGGAATAGACGGTGACCGCATAGTCGGGGCGATAGCCGAAGCGGCCTTCCGGCGTGTAGGCGTCGTTGCTGCGCAGGCGCTTGCTGGCGGTGTAATGATTCACCATCGAATCCATCGCGCCGGCCGAAACCCCGAAAAAAAGCCTCGGACGGCCCAGTTTCCGGAAGTCGCGAAGGTCGTCGCGCCAGTTGGGCTGCGGGATCACCGCCACCTTGTAGCCGTGCGCTTCGAGATAGCGGGCGATAAGCGCTGTGCCGAACGACGGATGGTCTATATACGCGTCGCCCGTAAAGAGAATGATGTCGGCCTGGTCCCAGCCAAGCTGCTCCATCTCCTTTTTGCTGGTCGGTATGGTAAAGCCCGGTGTCAAAGCCCCTTACATTCTCTCGGGCAGCTGAATACCCAGGATATCCATGGCCTTTACAAGGACCCTTGCGATCACTTCGATCAGCGCCAGACGCTGAGCGCGCACCTTGGCGTCGGCCTCCTTGAGTATGCTCACGTCGTGATAATACTGGTTGAATTCCTTGGCCAGGTTGTAGGCGTAGTTCGCAACCAGCGCCGGAGAGTGGGCGCCGGCGGCTTCCTTGACCTTGCCCGGGAAATCCGCAAGTATCTTGACCATCTCTATCTCCTTGGGCAGCAGCTCTGCGGCGGTTACCGACGGAGTCATACCCTGCTCGGCGGCCTTGCGCAGCACGCTCTTGATACGGGCGTGGGTATATTGGATAAACGGACCGGTGTTGCCGTTGAAATCTATCGACTCGCGGGGGTCGAAGAGCATGGTCTTGCGGGGATCGACCTTCACGATGAAGTATTTGAGCGCGCCCAGGCCGAGCATCATGAACAGTTTGTCCTGCTCCTCGGGGCTCATGTCCTCAAGCTTGCCGGAGGCCAGCGAGGTCTCCTTGGCCGTGTTGTACATCTGCTCTATCAGATCGTCGGCATCCACCACCGTACCCTCGCGGGATTTCATCTTGCCTTCGGGAAGCTCCACCATGCCGTAGGACATGTGATAGATGGCGTCCGCCCAGTCGAAGCCGAGCTTGGAGAGGATGAGCTTGAGCACCTGGAAGTGATAGTTCTGCTCGTTGCCCACCACATATATCATCTCGTCGAAGTTGTACTCTTCGTGGCGGCGGCAGGCAGTACCCAAGTCCTGGGTCATATAGACTGATGTGCCGTCGCTGCGCAGCAGCAGCTTCTCGTCCAGCCCGTCGGCTGTCAGGTCGCACCACACGGAGCCGTCGTCGCGGCGGTAGAAAACGCCTTTTTTAAGCCCCTCTTCTACCAGCGACTTGCCCAGAAGATAGGTCTGGGACTCGTAGTATATCTTGTCGAATGAGATGCCCAGATTGCGGTAGGTAGTATCGAAACCGTCGTAAACCCAGCCGTTCATCTTGGCCCAGAGGGCGCGCACCTCACTGTCTCCCTGCTCCCAGCGTACCAGCATACGCTGCGCCTCCTGCAGGCATTCGGCGTTTTTCTCGGCCTCTTTTTTCTGCTCCGGCGTGGCCTGGGCGGGGTCTATGCCGGCTGAGCGCAGATTCTCGCAAATCTCCTGCTGGAGCATATTGTTGAACTCCACATAGTAGTCGCCAACCAGGTGGTCGCCCTTGATGCCGCTGCTTTCGGGAGTTACTCCATTGCCCTTTCTGAGCCAGGCCAGCATGGACTTGCAGATATGTATGCCGCGGTCGTTGACCAGATTGACCTTTATCACCTTGTCGCCGGCGGCTTCCAGCAGCCTGGATACCGACCAGCCCAGCAGGTTGTTGCGTATATGTCCGAGGTGGAGGGGCTTATTGGTGTTGGGAGAAGAGAATTCCACCATCACGGTCCTGCCCGTAGGCGCACCCTGGCCATAGTCGGCATCGGCCGCTATGGACGCAAACACCTCGCTCCAGTACATGGGCGATATCTTGAGGTTGAGAAAACCCTTGACCACATTGAAGGACTCTATCTGCGGCACGTTTTCCTTGAGGTAGGCGCCAATTTCCTGAGCTGTTGCCTCGGGAGACTTGCGGCTCAGGCGCAGCAGCTGGAACGCGACCAGCGTGATGTCGCCCTCAAACTCCTTGCGTGTGGCCGACAGCTGGATAGCTTCCAGCGGGGCCTTGGTACCATACAACACTTCCGTCGCACATGCGACCTTCTCTGCAATAAAACTTTCCAGGTTCATTATCTGTCCTTATTGAAATATTTTTTCATTTCTTTCCTGGCTTTGGGGGCGAGGGCGAAGATGGCGATCATATTCGGGAAAGCCATCAGCGCGAAGGTCAGGTCCACAAAACCGACAACTGCCTTGAGCGGCACCACCGCCGCGACAATTATCACGCAAAGATAAAAATAGATGTAATATTTTCCTTTTTTCGCACCAAAGAGATAGCTGGCGCACTTTGTCCCGTAGTAAGAATAGGAGAACATCGTGGAGAAGGCAAAGATGAGCAGTATGGCCAGCAGCAGATAGCGCCCCACTACCGGCACGGAGGCCTCGAAAGAAGCCAGGGCCAGCTGAAGCCCCTGCATAGAGCTTATGCCCGCCTGGGGAATTATGCCCTTCTGGATGAGGATTGCTATGGCGGTGAGCGTGCACACCAGGCCGGAATCTATGCTGGGCCCGAGCATCGCCACCAGGCCTTCGCGCACCGGCTCGGAGTTTTTGGAGGCGCCGTGCACCATGGAGGCCGTGCCGACGCCGGCTTCATTGACGAACACCGCGCGCCGCACGCCGGTCAGGGCCACGGCGATGATGCTGCCGATGCCGCCGCCAAGCGCCGCGCGGGGCGTGAACGCGCCCACAAAGATATCCCTGAATACCCCAGGAACTGCGGCAAGATGGGTCAGGATTATGTAGAACACCAGCAGGAAATAGGCCGCCACCATAAACGGCGTCAGCTTGGAGGCCACCTTGCCTATACGCTTAATCCCGCCGAGCGCCACGACAGACACCAATGCGGTTATAATCAAGCCTGTGACAAACTTGGAGGCGGGAGTAATCCGCTCCGGAGAGAGAAACGTGCTGGTAAGAGCCTCGGTGATCTGATTGGCCTGCATGGTGCAGAAAGTGCCGAACATGCCGAATATGGCAAAGAACACCGCCATCGGCTTCCATTTGGGCCCCAGACCATTCTCTATCACATACATGGGACCGCCCTGCACCACGCCTTCTGAGTCCTTTCCCTTGTACATCACGGCCAGGGTGCCTTCGAAAAACTTGGTGGCCATGCCCAGCAGCGCGCTGATCCACATCCAGAAGATGGTCCCGGCGCCGCCTATGGAAATGGCGATGGCAACCCCGGCGATGTTTCCCATGCCCACCGTGGCGGCAATGGCCGTGGACAGCGCCTCGAAAGAGCTTATCTGCCCTGCGGAGGAAGAATCCTTGACGCGGAGCGCCTGGATGGCCTTGCCATAGTGGCGCAGGGGCGCAAAGCCGGAGTAAAACAGGAAAAACAGCCCGCCGCCCACCAGCAGGATAAAAAAGGGATAGCCACAGACAGCGTCGCTGACCGCGATTATCCCCTCGCCTATCTTGTTCAGAAAATCCATTCTATCTCAGGCCGTGGTCTTCCATGAAGGGCGCGGTGGAAGGCATGGCACCCCTGAAATTGGTGTAAAGGGTCATTGCATCGTCTTCATTCACGCGCGAGAGTATTTCACGGCGGTAAGCGCCGGCAACCTTTGGCGAGAAAATGTCGCCTGTCTCCTTGAAAGCCTTATAGGCGTCGCAGTCCAGCACATTGGCCCACAGATAGCCATAGTAGCCGGCATCATAGCCGTGGGAGAAGATGTGCAGGAAATAGGGCGCACGGTAACGCGGCAGAATCTCTGGGATGAGGCCGCGCGCTTTCATGGCTTCGTCTTCGAACTTGAGGATATCGAAGCTTTCCGGAATCTGCTTGAGCGAGTAGATATCCATATCCAGGTACATCGCCGCCAGCAACTCGGTCTCGGCAAAGCCGACGCCGTAGTTCTCGCAGGCCTTCATCTTATCCACCAGCTCCATAGGTATCACCTCGCCGCTGCTGTAGTGCTTAGCATATACCTTGAGCACTTCCGGCTCGAAGGCCCAGTGCTCGTTGAGCTGAGAGGGCAGCTCTACAAAGTCGCGCACGAAATCGCCCAGGCCGCAGTAGCGCACCTCGCTCAGCAGGCCGGCGATGGCATGACCGAACTCGTGGAAGAAGGTCTCGGTTTCATCTACGGTCAGAAGCGAAGGCTTGCTGGCAGAGGGGCGGGTAAAGTTGCCCACGATGGACATCACAGCCGTAACCGGCTCGCCTTGCGCATCGATCTCGTGGTCGCGGTAGCTGGTGCACCATGCCCCGCCGCTCTTGGCGCCCGGGCGGGCGAACATATCCATATAGAGTATGCCCAGACTGCTGCCGTCGGCATCGCTGCACTCGTAGGCCTCGGCTTCCGGATGAGGGAGCGGGACATTGTCTATCCTGTTGAATTTCACGCCGAATAACTTGTTTGCAACATAGAATATTCCGTCGCGCACATTGTCATACTGCAGATATTCCATCACCTTGCCCTCGTCGAAGGCGAACTTTGCCGCGCGGGCCTTGGCTGCATAGTAGCGCCAGTCTGCAGGCAGTATCTGGCTTATGCCGTCGCTGTCGGCAATGGCTTTGATATCGTCGAGTTCGGAGCGCGCAGCCGCCAGGCATGCCGGCCATACTTCGCCCAGCAGCTTGTACACCGCTTCGGGGCTTGCGGCCATCTTGCGCTCCAGGGCATAGGCTGCGAACGAGTCGTAGCCCAGCAGCCGGGCTTTCTGAAGCTTGAGGTCTATTATCTGCCTTACCACATCCTTGTTGTCGAACTCATTGTTGTTGTTGCAGCGGTTGGAGTAGGCATCCAGAACCTTGATGCGCAGCTCGCGGCGTGCGCAGTTCTGCAGGAAGGGCATTACGCTGGGATTGTCCAGCCCGACGACCCACTTGCCAGCCTGGCCGGCAGCCTCGGCGCGGGCAGCCGCATCGGCTATGAAGTCTTCGGAAAGGCCTTCCAGATCTTCGGGATTATCTATGGTCAGGGTCCAGCCGGCTGTCTCGCTGAGCAGATTCTGCGAGAAGAGTATCTGCAGGGAGTCTATGCGGGCATCCAGCTCCTTGAGCCGGGCCTTGTCTTCCGGAGCCAGGTCGCTGCCGCCGCGCACAAAATCCAGATAGGTCTCTTCCGTGAGGCGTATCTGATCCGGCGAGAGCTTCCACTGGGGGGAAGTGCGCTTTTCATAGACGGCCTTGACCCTCTGAAAGAGCTTGTCGGACTGCATTATCTCGCTGTAATGATTGCTCAGCAGCGGCGACACCTCTGTGGAAATCTTGCGGATTTCTTCTGTAGAAGAGATTGCCTCCTCGTTGCCGAACACCAGATTGACGCGCTTCAGCAGCCTGCCGCTGCGGTCCAGCGCCAGGATAGTGTTGTCAAAATCCGGCTCCGCCTTGCTCGCTACAATCTGCGATATTTCTTTATTATGCAATTCTATGGCTTTATTAAAAGCGGGGAGATAGTGCTCCGCCTTGATTTCTTCGAACGGGGGCACCCCGTAGGGAGTTTTCCACTCCTTCAGGAGCGGATTCTTTTCTGTGCACGAAACTGTCATTATTGCTATCAGAGCTATTGTAAATATCTTTTTCATAAACACGAAAGATAGTTGTTATCAATTAAAAAAGAGGGTTTCCGTGATTGCGGCACCCTCTTTCTCTGGCGGCATGGAGAGCTATCCCAAGTAGCTTTGGAGCAGCTTGCTGCGGGCACTGCCGCGCAACTTGCGGATTGCTTTTTCCTTGATTTGGCGAACACGCTCGCGGGTCAGGTTGAACTTCTCGCCGATTTCTTCAAGCGTCATTTCCTGACAGCCGATTCCGAAGAAATTCTTGACGATGTCCCTCTCGCGCTCGGTCAGAGTCGAGAGCGCACGTTCGATCTCCTTGTTCAAAGATTCGTTGACCAGGCCGGAATCTGCGTTGGGCGAATCGTTGTTGGGAAGGACGTCCAGCAGACTGTTGTCCTCGCCCTCTACAAACGGAGCGTCAACCGACACATGGCGACCGGACACCCTCAGGGTGTCGCTGATCTTCTCCCGCGGTACGTCAAGCATCTCGGCCAGTTCCTCAGGTGACGGCATACGCTCATTTTCCTGCTCGAACTTACTCAGAGCCTTGTTGATCTTGTTCAGCGATCCCACCTGATTGAGCGGAAGGCGCACGATTCTTGACTGTTCTGCCAAAGCTTGCAAAATGGACTGGCGGATCCACCAAACAGCATAGGATATGAATTTGAAACCCCTGGTCTCATCGAATTTCTCCGCAGCCTTGATAAGGCCCAGATTACCTTCGTTGATGAGGTCGGGAAGGCTCAAACCCTGATTCTGATACTGCTTGGCAACCGAAACTACGAAACGCAGGTTGGCACGCGTAAGCTTCTCGAGGGCCTCCTGGTCCCCTTTCTTGATGCGCTGTGCCAGCTCCACCTCTTCTTCTACCGAGATTAGTTCCTCTCTGCCGATTTCCTGCAAATACTTATCGAGAGATGCACTCTCACGATTAGTAATTGATTTTGTGATCTTTAGCTGTCTCATCTATATCACTGGAGTATAGGACCTGCAAAGATAATATTTATTTTAAAGATTCAAAATCATTTCTTTAACCATCCCCTCCCTCTCTATCGTGAGCACAATCTTTTCGCCGGGACGATACTTGTTCACCTGCACCTGCAGCTCCGAAGCCGAGCTTATCTTGGTAAAGTTGATCTCGCGGATAATATCCCCCTTCTGGACACCGGCGTGCTCGGCCGGGCTGTCGGCCTTGACGGAAGCCACGACCACGCCCTGGTCGGTCTGCTGCATGGCGACACCGAGGACTGCGCGCTGCACGCTGCCGAAATTGATGAAGTCATCGGTAACCTTGCGCACTATGTTCACCGGCACTGCAAAGGAATAGCCGGAATAAGAGCCTGTCAGGGAAATGATGGAAGTGTTGATGCCGACCAACTGGCCCGCAATGTTCACCAGTGCGCCGCCGCTGTTGCCGGGATTGACGGCCGCGTCGGTCTGTATGAAGGATTCCACACGGTACTGGCCGTCGTAATTGGGGAACGAACGGCCTTTGGCGGACACGATGCCGGCGGTGATGGTAGAGCGCAAATCGTAGGGACTGCCGATGGCCAGCACCCATTCGCCAAGCCTCAGATTGTCCGAATCCCCCATCGCCAGCGGCTCCAGATCGGTGGCGTCGATCTTTATCAGGGCCAGGTCGGTGGCCGGGTCGGCACCCACCAGACGCGCGGTGTAGGTAGAATTGTCGTAGAGAGTCACCTCAAACTCGTCGCCGCCGGAAACCACGTGGTTGTTGGTCACGATATAGCCGTCTTTGGAGATGATAACACCGGAGCCGATGCCCACCTGGTCCTTGGGAGTATTGGCGAAGCCGAACAGATAGTCGAGGATAGACGACGGCGCCTGTATCACAGCCTTCTTGGTCACCTTGACGTAAACCACGCTGCGGACTGCCATTTCGGCAGCATCGCAGAATGCAGTCTGGTCGGAAGGCACGTAATCTTCCCTGACAGCCTCGCGGCGGCTCTGCTGCTCGCGTATCTGTTCCACTTCTTTCTGTTCCTGATCCTGGGCGGCGGCACGCTTTGCCTGCCATGCATCATAGGCCAGCCAACACACCAGGGCGGTCAGCAGTATGCCCCATATCCATGTAAAAAACTTTTTCATATAAGATCTTTTATTTTTGCCGCTCAATTCCGAGGCAAATTATATGCCACATATTTTGAGAAAAGATAAGGAAATTTTTCTATATTTGTGGGGTTAAGTGAAAATATACGCAGTATGAAATTTATAGCATCCAGCACACAGCTCCTGATCGGTCTCAACTCGGTATCCAAGGTCATCGCCAGCAAGCCGGCACTGGCCATTCTGGACAATTACCTGTTTGACCTCAAAGACAATACTTTGTCGGTGACCGCCTCCAACGGCGAGACCACCCTCCGCACCCAGATATCCCTTGAAAAAGTCTTCGAAGACGGCCAGATAACCGTCCCCGCAAAACTCTTCACGGAGTCCCTGCGCCAGTTGCCCGACCAGCCCCTGACCTTTGCAACGGACCACAACTCGTCGCTGATCATAACCTGGAGCAGCGGTGCATCCAAGATACCCTTCCACCCGGCAGAGGACTACCCGGTGCTGCCCGCCATAGGCGAGGAATTCAACACCCTCTCCATCGGCGCCGAGGCCCTGATGAACGGCATCAGCGACACCATCTACGCCACTGCAGAAGAGGAGCTCAGGCCGGTGATGAACGGTATCTTCTTCGACATTGCAGACGATTCGCTCTCCATGGTGGCTTCCGATGCGCACAAGCTCGTGCGCTACAGCCTCAGGGACATCAAGAGTTCCGCCCCGAGTTCTTTCATACTCCACAAGAAACCCGCGGCAATACTCAAGAGCATCCTGGCCAAGGTAGACGAAGAGGTGGTGGTCAAGTTTGACAAGCGCAACGCCTTCTTCTCTTTCGGCGACACCCTGCTGGTATGCCGGCTTATAGACGGCAACTACCCCGCCTACAAGTCCATACTGCCCAAGAACAACCCCAACAAGATGATTATCAACCGCGCCGAGATGCTCGGAGCGGTGCGCCGCGTAGCGGTATATTCCAACCAGGCCAGCAACCACGTGGTGCTCAAGATAGGCAACGGCGAGCTGATGATCTCTGCAGAGGACACCGGCTTCTCCACTTCTGCCTACGAGCGCCTCTCCTGCGAATACGACGGAACCCCTCTGGAGATCGGCTTCAAGGCCCCCTTCCTGGCAGACATCCTGAACAACTTCTGCTTCGAGAACATCTGCATGGAAATGGCCGACAACTGCCGTCCTGCACTGATAGTTTCTGCCGACGGCAACAATGCCTCCGAAGACCTTTCCGCACTGCTGATGCCGGTTATGGTATAAACCACGCCCTGACAGATTATGCAATTGAACCTTAAGCGCCCCCTGCTTTTCTTTGACATAGAGAGCACGGGGCTTAATGTTGCCAGCGACCGCATTGTGGAGATATCCATGGTAAAGGTGTATCCCGACGGCAGCCGCGACACGCGCACCAGGCGCATCAACCCCACCATACACATACCCGAAGCGGCGCAGGCCGTGCACGGGATCAGCGACGAAGACGTGAAGGACTGCCCCACCTTCGCCCAGCTGGCCAAATCTATGTACGAATTCATGGAGGGCTGCGACATAGCCGGCTACAACTCCATAAACTTCGATATCCCCATGCTCACCGAAGAGTTCATGCGGGTAGGCATAGATCCGCACTTCAGAGAGCGCAACCTGGTGGACGTGCAGGTAATCTTCTACAAGAAGGAACCCCGCACCCTCTCCGGGGCCTATAAATTCTACTGCGACAAGAATCTGGAGGACGCCCACACGGCCCAGGCCGACACGATGGCCACTCTGGAGGTTCTGGAAGCGCAGCTGGACAGATATCCCGACCTGGTGAACGACGTAGCCGAATTGGCCAAGTTCACCTGCCGCGAGCGTATGCTGGACTACGCCGGACGCATCGTGCTGGACGACCACGACCGCCCGGTGTTCAACTTCGGCAAGCACAAAGGCCGCCCGGTGATGGACGTCCTGGCCACGGAACGCAGCTACTACGACTGGATGATGAACGGCGACTTCACGCAGGATACCAAGCAGGTCCTCACCAAAATCTTCCTGGACAGCAAGTTCGGCAAATAATGAAGATAGTTGTCGTAAAAGCTTCGGGCGAGTGGTACTGCAAACCCGACAACACCCTGAACCACAACAACTCAGACTATTATTGCCCGGAGGGTGTGGTGGCGCTGGAAGCTGTCCCCTGCATCTACACCCATATAGATAAGGCCGGCAAATGCGTCGCAAGGCGCTTCGCGGGCCGATACTGGAGCCGCCTGGCCTTCGGGCTGATGCTCGTGGACCGCTCTGCAACGGCAGAGAGTGCGATGGCCTCCGCCATGGACTTTACGTCGGTGCTGGACATGGCCTGGCAGCCGGACTGCCACCTGGTCCCCGGCCAGATTGCCCTGGAAATCAACGGGGAGCAGCGCTACCGCCTGGAAGAGGAATTTAATGTAGATACCATAAACGACGCCATTTGCCGCATCACGGACCGGACTTCGCTCAGGATAGGCGACATTGTCGCCATCGAAGCCGGCAGCGGATTCCCTGCGGCAGCCGGCGACACCCTGACCAGGATTGTGTCCGGGGAAAGAATCTCCATCAAGATTTATTAGTGCTCCGCGGCGTACTTAGCGGCACTTTCTGCAGCCAGCACCCCCGTAGAAAAGGCGAACTGCAGGTTGTAACCTCCCGTGTCGCCGTCCATGTCCAGCACTTCGCCGGCGAAATATAGCCCCGGCACATTCCGGCTGGACATAGTCTTGGACACGATCTCGTCCAGACTGACCCCGCCGGCAGTGACCACCGCCCTCTTGTAGCCCACATAGCCCGCTATCTGGAAGCGCCAGCTCTTGAGCGCCGATGCCAGGCCGGAAAGGGATGGCCTGCAGCCGGCATAGAAAGGTTCCACTATTGCCTGCGGCATGAAGCGGCGCAGGAAACGCCCATAACAACGGGAAAAATTGGCATCCGTCACCTTTTCCTGCCCGGCCTCCTTTGCTATGCGGTCCGCGAGGGCATCCACGGGGACTGCAGGTTTGAGGTCTATCGCCACGCTCACCTTGTCGCCGTTGATCATCGCCCACACCGCCTTTCTGGAAAGCTTGAAACCTATGGGGCCCTCTATCCCGCCATCGGTGAACTGCAGCTCGCCGAATTCGTACTGCACCATATCCTGCCCGACAAAGAGCGAAGCCGCCACGTTTATCAGAGTCGCGCCCTGCAGCCGCATGTCATAGCCTGCCGGCGTGAGGGCGGTCAGCGACGGGAAGGTGGGCTGGAGGGTATGTCCGAAACTGCGCGCGATGGCATAGCCCGCCCCGTCGGAACCAGTGGTCGGGTAAGACAGGCCGCCGGTGGCCACAATCACCGTTTTGGACGCGACCATCTTGGGGTGGAAAAAGTTGTGGTTGTTCTCGATGAAAGCTGTGGTAAAGCAGCCGTCCGGAGTGCGGGCGACCTCGCCCACCGTGCAGCCGAAAAAGGTCTTTACGCCAAGATGGGCCAGCCTGTCGGCCAGCGCATCCACCACTGTCGCAGAAGACATGGTTTGGGGAAAGACCCGGTCGTCGCGGGTGACGACGGTTTCAACGCCTATCGAGCGGAAAAAGTCCACCGTGGCGCTGTTGCTGAAGTTGTAAAACGCCGATTTGAAGAATGCCGGCTTGCTGTGCAGGTGAGCGGCGAACTGACTCCAGGGCTTGGCATTGGTCATATTGCAGCGCCCCTTGCCGGTGAGCATGATCTTACGGCCTATGCGGGTGTTTTTCTCTATGAGAATCACACTTGCACCGGCTTCCGCAGCCTTGATGGCGGCCATGCATCCGGCGGCGCCGGCACCTATTACCAGGACGTCAGTCATATTATCTCGCTATTGTTCCACTTCCGGTGAGCTCGCCTTCGCCGGTGTACCATGCTGCGAACTGGCCGGCCGTAACGCCCCGCTGGGGCTGCTCGAACAGGATATACATACCCTCCTTGCGGCGTATCAGGCGACCTTTCTGCAGGGGCTGGCGGTAGCGTATGCGCACCATGGCGTCGCGCTCCTGCCCAGGCGTCATTTCCAGATCGGGACGTATCCAATGGATGTCGCTCTCCTTTATGAACAGCGCCGGGCGGAAAAGGCCGGGATGGGTGGCGCCCTCGCCCAGGTAGAGTATGTTTTCTGCCGGATCCTTGGCTATCACGAAAAGCGGCTCGCGGTGCCCGCCGATATTCAGGCCGTGGCGCTGCCCTATGGTGTAGAACTGCACTCCGTCGTGGCGGCCCACCACGCGCCCGTCGGCGCGGGAATACACAATCGGCTCGGCCATCTGCTCGAGCGTGGCGGCCCGAGGCAGTCCGTCGTAGAAGCCGCGCAGTATCTCCACCGCCTCGCCTTCCCTGGCCTTGAGCTGCTGCTGAAGGAATACCGGCAGATCGACCTTACCCACAAAGCATATCCCCTGGGAATCTTTTTTGGCGGCACTCGGCAAGTCCGCCTCGCGGGCTATGCGCCGCACCTCGGGCTTTTCCAGATGGCCTATGGGGAACAATGCCTTGGACAGCTGCTCCTGATTCAGCTGACACAGAAAATAGCTCTGGTCCTTGTTGGAATCGCTGCCGGCAAGAAGGCGATAGACAGTTTTGCCGTCGGCATCCGTAAACGATTCTTTGCGGCAGTAGTGCCCGGTTGCAACCATATCCGCCCCCAGGCTCTGCGCATGCTGCAAGAAGGCGTCGAACTTTATCTCGCTGTTGCAGAGCACGTCCGGATTGGGTGTGCGGCCGGCGGCGTATTCTGCAAACATATAGTCCACTACCCTCTTGCGGTACTCTGCGCTAAGGTCCACGAAATGGAAAGGGATACCTATCTTTTTGGCCACCATACGGGCCACGGACAGCTCCTCCTCCCACTCGCAGTCCCCATGCAGGGTGCCGGTGGAATCATTCCAGTTCTGCATGAATATGGCAAACACATCGTAGCCTTGCTGCTTGAGCAGCAGCGCCGCAACAGAAGAATCCACACCTCCGGAAAGACCAACCGCAATTTTCATCGGCTTAAAACAATTGTGTATTAAAATAAATTATATACCTTTGCACTTGGGTAAGTCATATACGACCAGCTCCCTTTGAACTCCCCCAGGGCCGGAAGGCAGCAAGGGTAGAAGGTTGTAGCGGTG
>CACXHG010000006.1 GCA_902767355.1 uncultured Bacteroidia bacterium | reverse complement strand
GGCCGTCGCGAGATCGGCCACGGCAACCTGGCGATGCGCGCCCTCAAGCCCGTCATCCCCATGATGCCCGAGAACCCCTACGCAGTGCGCGTGGTTTCTGACATCCTGGAGTCCAACGGCTCATCTTCCATGGCGAGCGTCTGCGGCGGCTGCCTGGCCCTTATGGACGCCGGCGTGCAGATCAAAAAACCCGTTGCAGGTGTAGCCATGGGCCTTATCACAGACGAGAAAGACCCTAACAACCGCTATGCAATCCTCACCGATATCCTCGGCGACGAAGACCACCTCGGCGACATGGACTTCAAGGTGACCGGTACCGCCGACGGCATCACCGCCACCCAGATGGACATCAAGGTCGATGGCCTGAGCTACGACGTGCTGGCCAAGGCACTCGAGCAGGCACGCCAGGGCCGCATGCACATCATGGGCGAGATGCTCAAGACCATAGACAAGCCCCGCGAGGACTACAAACCCTTCGTGCCCCGCATCAAGAGCTTCGAGGTTGACAAGGAGTTCATCGGCGCCATCATCGGCAAGGGCGGCGAGACCATCCAGAAGATCCAGGCCGAGACCGGCGCTGTCATCAATATCGACGAGATCGACGGTAAGGGCGTTGTGGACATCGCTACCAACGACGCCGAGGCCATGCAGAAGGCATACGACTGGATCATGGGCATCTGCGCAGTTCCCGAGGTCGGCCAGGTATATCACGGCAAGGTGACTTCCATTCTGGAATTCGGCGCATTCGTAGAAATCCTCCCCGGCAAAGAAGGCCTGCTGCACATCAGCGAGCTTGACTGGGGCAAGACAGAGAAGGTAGAGGACATCCTGCACGAAGGCGACGAAGTAGATGTCAAACTGCTCGAAGTCGATGCCAAGACCGGCAAGCTGCGCCTTAGCCGCCGCGCCCTCATCGAGAAGCCCGAAGGCTACGTAGAGCCCGTGCGCCGTCCCCGCCCGTCCGGTGACCGCAACGGCCGCAGCAATGACCGCCGTGAAGGCCGCAGTGGCGAGCGCCGCAATGGTGACCGCGGAGAACGCCGCAGCAACGACCGCCGCGACAACCGCGAGCGCAAGCCCCGCGAAGAGCACAAGAGCGAAGAATAATCCTTCGCCAAACAAATAGAAAAACCGGCTGCGAGGCACGTCCCGCAGCCGGTTTTCTAATTATACAGGCACTATGCTATACCATTCCGGAGAAGCCCATGAAGGCCAGGGCCATAATGCCTGCGGTAATGAGGGCGATGGGCACGCCACGGAACGGTTTGGGAACGTCGCTGGTTTCCAGCTGCTCGCGTATGGCTGCCATGAGGGTGATGGCCAGGCCGAAACCGATGGCGGAGGCGATGGCGAACACCACCGACTCGCCCAGGTTGAGCATGTGGGCCTCGCCGCCGAAGCTGAACTGCTTCTGCACCACCATCAGGGCCACGCCCAGCACGGCGCAGTTGGTGGTGATAAGGGGCAGGAAGATACCCAGGGACTGATAGAGCGCCGGGCTTATCTTCTTGAGGATGATCTCTACCATCTGCACCAGGCCGGCGATGACCAGAATGAAGGTCACCGTCTGCATATAGACCATATTGAGCGGAACCAGCACATAGTACTGCAGCAGCCAGGTCACGCAGGTGGCCAACGCCATCACAAAGGTCACGGCCAGGGACATGCCCACGGCAGTGTTGACCTGCTTGCTCACGCCCAGGAAGGGGCAGATGCCCAGAAATTGGGCCAGGACGATGTTATTGACGAAAATCGCCGAGATAAGTATCAGAAATATTGTCATAGCCTATGCCCTCCCCGTTAATTTGTTAAACAGAGCCATCAGCAGGCCGAGCACCAGGAATGCGCCCGGAGCAAGGATGAACACCAGTATGCCGTCGCCGCCCAGGAAATGCCAGCCGAAGAAGGTACCGGCGCCCAGGATCTCGCGGATGAGGCCTATCACGGTGAGCGAGAGGGTGAATCCCAGGCCGATGCCGAGGCCGTCGCAGGCAGAGTCAAGCACGGTGTTCTTGTTGGCAAAAGCCTCTGCCCTGCCCAGCACTATGCAGTTGACCACGATGAGCGGGATAAACAGGCCCAGGGTCTCATACAGAGACGGCAGGTAGGCCTGCATAAGCAGCTGGATAATGGTCACGAAGGCCGATATGATGACGATATATGACGGGATGCGGACCTTGTCAGGGATGTAGCGCGCCACGGCAGAAATCACTATGTTGGACAGGGTCAGCACCACCAGCGTGGCCAGACCCATGCCCATGCCGTTGAGCGCCGAAGTGGTGGTGCCCAGCGTGGGGCACATACCCAGCACCAGCACAAAGGTGGGGTTGTCTTTGATAAGACCTTTCTTTATAAGTTCGAGTTTAGTCATCGCTGCCTCCTTCGCCGTCCTGCGGCTCAAAAAACTCCGGGGCGGGCTGTGCGCCTGCCACAGAGAGATATACATCGTATGCCTTGGCTACAGCCAGGGTAAAGGCGCGGGAAGTGATGGTAGAAGCCGTGATGGCATCCACATCGCCGCCGTCCTTTGTCACCGACAGATTGTAGCCATCGGCGGGATTCTTATGCTCGAACTGGGTGCGGAAGTGACTCTCGCCGTCGGTGATCTTGGCACCCAGGCCGGGAGTCTCGCTGTGCGAAACCACCGCTGTGGAATAGATCTCGCCGCTGGCCGAGAAGCCCACCATCATATTGATGGGGCCGCCGAAGCCGGCGGTTGCGGTTTCGATTGCATAGCCCACTATGCTGTCGCCGGCCATTGCCTTGTGCACCAGATATTCCTGGGCATCGACCAGGACCACGGTATCCACGGGAGAGCCGTCGAAGGCGGGCACCACCTGGGCGATGGCCGCCGCGGTCTTGTCCGCCTGCACCTTGGCAATCTTTTTCTCCGTGAGAGCGTTGACCACCGCCAGCAGCAGCGCGCAGACAAGCGCGATGCCGCCCAGGCTGATGAGCATATTTTTAAGTGTAGATTCGAGTTGTGCCATATCGTAAACCTCCTTATGCCGCAAAGCGTTTGGGCTTGCAATATTTATTTATCAGAGGAACGGCCATGTTGGCGATGAGTATCGCAAACGAAACGCCCTCCGGATATGAACCAAAGTAGCGGATGAGCACCGTGAGCAGGCCGATGAGCACCCCGTAGATAATCATGCCGAGGGTGGTCATGGGCGAGGTCACATAGTCGGTGGCCATGAAGATCGAGCCCAGCAGCAAACCGCCGGTGAACACATTGAACAGCGGGCCGGTGAAGCGGGCGGGATCTATGAGCGAGAAGATGCCGGAAACGACTATCACGGTGCCGATTATGGCCACGGGGATATGCGGCTTGATGACCTTGCGCACCAGCAGGTACACAAAGCCTGCGATCAGGGCCAGGGCCGATATCTCACCCACGCTGCCGCCGGCGCGCGCAAAGAGCATGTGCCAGCCGCTCAGGTTGTTGTCGGCAATGATCTGGTTTACAGGAAGGCCCTGCCTCAAGCCCTCGTTGATCTGGGCCAGGGGAGTCGCGCCGCTGAAGGCATCCACCCCTATCCAGCTGTGGGGAGCCGCCCAGGTAGTCATTATGGCCGGGAAGGACACCAGCAGGAACACGCGGCCGAAAATGGCCGGGTTGAAGATGTTCTGCCCCAGGCCGCCGAAGCACATCTTGGCAATGGCGATGGCTGCGATGCCGCCCATGAACGCTATCCACCAGGGCGCAGCCGGCGGCAGGTTGAGCGCCAGCAGCACGCCTGTCAGTATGGTAGCATACAGACAAGGGTTCTGTTTGTGCATCAGAAACTTGCAGATAAGCCATTCGCACAGCACGCAGGTGGCTACGCTCACCACCAGCAGCATCAGGGCGCGCCAGCCGTAGAAAAGGATGGAGACAAGCGCTGCGGGGGCAAGGGCAATGAGCACGTCCTTCATCAGGACATCTGTGGTCGTCTGGCTTTGAAAATGCGGAGACAGGGAAACGGTAAGTTTTGCCATAGTTCTTTTATCCTCCTATTTTTTTGCCCTGGCACGGATGATCTTCATCACGTCGGCTTTACTTGTGCGGACAACATCGAGCAGCGGAATATGCGCCGGGCAGGTGCTTTGGCAGCAGCCGCACTCTATGCAGTCGTAAATCTTGTTTTCTTCCAGAGCTGCCATGTCGCCGGCGCGGCCCAGACGGTTCAGCCGCCAGGGTTCCAGACCCATGGGGCAGGCCTGGGTGCAGCGGGCGCAGCGTATGCAGGCGGTTTCCGGCTTGCGGGAAGTCTGCTCTGCGGTGAGCATCAGCAGGCAGGAAGATCCTTTCTGGGTGGTAGCATCCAGATTGGACACGGCCTTGCCCATCATGGGACCGCCGGAGATGACCTTGACAGCCTCTGCGGGCAGACCGCCCACCGCAGCGAGTATCTCGCTCAGCGGCGTGCCTATGCGCACCAGGAAGTTCTTGGGAGCGGGCAGGCACTCGCCGGTGACGGTCATGACCCTCTCCGTGAGCGGACGGTTCTTCTGCACGGCCTGATAAACGGCATAGGCGGTGGCGACATTCTGCACCACGCAGCCGGTGTCTATGGGCAGGCCGCCGCTGGGCACCCTGCGGCCGGTGCAGGCATCTATCAGCTGCTTCTCACCGCCCTGCGGATATTTCTTCTTCATCTGGAGCACCTCTATGCCGACATAGCGCAGGCAGGCGTCGGTGATGGCATCGTAGGCCTCCGGTTTGTTCTCTTCAATGGCGATAATTATGCTCTCGACCCTGAGTACGCGCGCCATGATGCGGGCTCCCAGCACAATCTCGTGCGGATGCTCGCGCATCAGGCGGTCGTCGGCCGTTACATAAGGCTCGCACTCGGCGCCGTTGATAATCAGATACTCGGCCTTCTTGTCCTTGGGCGGAGCAAGCTTGATATGAGTGGGGAAAGTGGCACCGCCCATACCCACAACGCCGGCGTTCTTTATTTTCTCCAGCAGTTCCTCAGGAGAACCCTTGATCTCGCGCTCTATGCGGTCGCTGGTAAAAATACCTTCCTGGTAATCGTCGCCCTCGACATCGATGCAGACATGCATCACCATATTGCCGACAATGTCGGCGCGCGGCTCCACTGCCGTAACCGTGCCGCTCACCGAAGAGTGCACGAATCCGGAGACGAAGCCGGTCGGGGTGCCTATCACCTGGCCGACAACCACCTTGTCGCCCTTTTCTACGCAGGGCGTGGCCGGTGCACCCAGGTGCTGGGCCATGGAGATGGCCACCTTGCCAGGGATGGGGAAGCGCTCTATGGCAACATCCCTCGAAATCTTGTGGTCGTCCGGATGGACGCCACCCATTTTAAAAGTCTTGTATTTCATCAGGCTTCTCCTCCACTAAACAAGTCCAGATCTATAACATCGTCGCGGTCTTCCGGCGCAGCTGCGGGCTTTGCGGCCTTAGGCTTGCGGGGAGCGCGTTTTTTGGGTGCGGGAGCGGGAATCTCTTCTCCGAGCAGATTGACCGATGCGGGAGCTTCGGCCATCTCGGCAGCCGGCGCTTCGGCGGCAGCCTCAGCTACCTCGGCAGCGGCCTTGCTCTTGCGGGGAGCACGCTTCTTGGGCGCAGGCGTTTCGCCATCGGCAGCAGCCTTGGGCTTTCTCGTGCGCGGCTTGGGGGCGGGAGCTTCGGCCATCTCGGCCACAGGTGCTGCCTCGGCAACCGGCTCGGCGGGTTTCACCTCAACCTTGGGCTCCACGACGGGCTCGGCCACCGGCTTTACTTCGGGTTCAGCCACCGGCTCGGCAGGCTTCACCTCGACCGTCTTTTCCACTATCGGCGCAGCCACCACGGCGGGTTCTGCCACCGCCTTGGGCTCGGGCTTGATTTCTACCGGCTTAGCAGCGGCCTTGGGCCTTGCGGCTGGGCCTGTCTCGGGATATGCGGAGTGGGACACGGCCGCCCTGGAAGGCACGAACTTGGGCCTTTCGTCGGCCGGTGCAGCTGCCGGCTTGGGTGCGGGCTGCTCGGCGGCGGGCTTGGCGGCGGGCGCCGGAGTCGGGGCCGGTCTCTCAGCCGCAGCGGCAGCGGGCGCCGGAGCAGGTGCAGCGGCGGCCTTGCGCACGGGGAAGTTAAACTTGTGGATGGCTCCGGTCGGGCACTCGTCCACGCACTTGGTGCAGAGCTTGCACTTGGCGGCATCGATATAAGCCAGATTGTTCTCTACGGTAATGGCGTCGTGAGGGCAGATCTTCGCGCATTTTGCACAGCCTATGCAGGCAGCCTTGCAGGCCTTGCGAGCCACGGCGCCCTTCTCGGTGTTGTTGCAGACAACCACCACCTTGAGGCCGCGCGGGCCCTTGGGGCGCATCTCGATCACGTTCTTAGGGCAGGCCTTGCTGCAGGCTCCACAGCCGGTGCACTTGCTCTCGTCCACCACCGGCAGACCGGTTGAAGGGTCCATCTTGATGGCGTCGAACTTGCATGCGCGCGTGCAGTCGCCGCAGCCCAGGCAGCCGAAGCGGCAGCCTGTATCGCCGCTGTAGAGCGAAGCCTTCACCTTGCAGGAGGCATAGCCTTCGTAGTTGGTGGTAGTGGGGCGGTTTTCGCAGGAACCGTTGCACTTTACCACAGCCACTTTTGGTGCAGAAGGCGCCACCGTCTTGCCCAGGATGCCGGCAATCTTGTTCATTGTTTCATTCCCGCCAACGGGGCAGAGAGCATCTCCCAGGTCGTCCATGGCGACCAGTTTGGTGGCAAAATCACGGCAGCCGGCACAGCCGCATCCGCCGCAATTGGCACCCGGGAGCGCTGCCTCCACATCGTCAATGCGGGGGTCTTCCTCGACTTTAAACTTCTTAGCAACGAGAAAAAGGATTGCTGCCACCAGCAACCCTATCGCAGTAAGAATAATTACGGTAATCAGTATTGGATTCACGCTTGAAAAATTATTGTTCTATATGGAAAACGAACTCTTTGTCCAGTTTATCCCGAAAGATAGCAAAAATTATGTAATAAACAGCAACTGCGGCCAAAGAAAATAATCCGACGTAGAGTTGCTCCAGTTTCAGGGCGGAGAAAACAAGTATGGCCACCAGCAGCACCAGCAGCGGCAGCCCGTAGGCCAGAATCACGGCCTTCATGCCCAAAGACGCTGACAGGACCAGCTTTACGCTGTCGCCAACCTGATAGCCGGCGGTGGCTGTGGCAAGCGTCTGGGGCAGGACTATGGTCCTCACCTGCTCGTCGGATGCCCCGCACACCCCCTTTGCGTGGCAGGCCGCACAGGCCGACTTGTTTACGATCTCTACGCTGATGCTCTCTTTGTCCATCTCGACAATCTTGCCTTCGTGGACTATTCTGGCGGGGGTCTTGCTCATGTTATTTGACGGGTTTTACCGGGTGCTTGCTCCCGGATATGCTGGTTACACGACCGTTCACGCTGCCCACGGGCAGGGCGGTCGAGAAGAAAAGTATGGTCTTGTCTTCTCCCGGACTGGTCCAGAGATATATCGGCGCCAGTTTGCCGTCGTCTGTGCTCGAAACCGTAAGGGCGGATTCCTTGGCGAGATTGACCCCGCCGGGACGGCAGCGCAGGTTCATGCAGAACTTGTCGGTCATAAACGTCCCCATCTCGGAACTCTTTTTCTCTTCGCTCTTTATATAGCTCAGCCAGACATCGTAGATATTGCGGTCCATTGCCGTCACCAGGTGCAGCTTGCCACCGTTGTTCTTGATGCGGTCAAGATCGGACGCGCGCACTGCATAGAGCATGCTTATGGCATCGTAGATGACATCCTTGGCCGTGATCACGGTGTCGCGGAGGCCGCGGTTGCTCTTGTCCACCACGGCTTTGAGCGTCTTGCCGGAATTGGTCCAGCTATAGGTGTTCTTGGCCCAGTAGCTGCCTTCGGTCTGCTCGCGGTAAAATGCCAGGGGCAGCAGGTCCGACTTGGCAAAACGGCTGTCGTAGAAATAATCGACCTTTATCAGGTTGCTCACGAATTTGGTGGTGGAGCCGCGGGTCACCAGATGGTAGCAGGGCGTGCCCTTGTAGGTCTCTTCCTGCACGGCAAAGTCCAGCTGGGCTATGTCGGCGTTGATAAGGCCCCACTTGTAATGAAGTTTGTATGTGCACTTCTCGCCTGCCTGGAAAGGATGGTCCTGCCCGTAGGCGGTCATGCCGGCTGCAAACAGGACTGCGGATATCAGAAAAAACCTAAAGCGTTTCATTGTCAAAATCCAAGTTTGCAGAAGTACTATTCAATTTTGATTCCACATTGTCATAAACGTCTCCGGAATCTCCTGAATACATAGAATTTGCATCCACAAAGCGGGCCTCTTCCTTAACGAAACGCATCTCCACGTCGCGGGTTTCGCCGTTGCGGTGCTTGGCTATAATCAGCTCTGTATAACCAGGATACTGATCCGGAGTCTCGGTGCCGCTATACTCGGGACGGTGGATAAACATCACGATGTCGGCATCCTGCTCTATCGCACCCGATTCGCGCAGGTCGCTCAGTTGCGGGCGCTTGTTGCCGCCGCGGGTCTCCACCGCACGGCTCAGCTGGCTCAGGGCGATGATGGGGATGTCGAGCTCCTTGGCTATGGCCTTGAGCGAACGGGATATGGCCGAAACCTCCTGCTCGCGCATGCCGCGCAGCTCGGGCGGGCCGGTCATCAGCTGCAGGTAGTCTATGATGATGAGTTTCACCCCGTGGGTGTGCACCAGGCGGCGGGCCTTGGCGCGGAACTCATAGATGGACAGGGCCGAAGTGTCGTCTATCCACAGCGGAGCGCGGGACAGGCGGGTGATGCGCTCGTTGAAGATATTCCAGTCCTCGGGGTCGCGGAACTTTTTGGCGCCCCATATCTTGCTGCTCTCCAGGCCGGTCTCTCCGACCAGGATACGCTTGACCAGCTGCGTCTCCGACATTTCCAGGGAAAAGAGCGCCACCGGAATGTTGTGGTCCACGGTCATGTTGCGGGCCATGGTCAGCACGAAGGCCGTCTTACCTACAGAAGGGCGCGCGGCCAGGATAATCAGGTCGGACTTTTGCCAGCCGTAGGTCACGGAGTCTATGCCGCGATAGCCCGAAGGCACGCCGGACAGGCCGTCGGTGCGGTCCTGCCCCTTCTCTATCTCTTCTATGGCGCGGTTCAGGGCCGAGGACACGCGGGAGGTGTCCTTGCGCATGTTGCGGTCGGCCAGCTCGAAGATGTTCTGCTCGGCCGTGTTCAGGAGGTCGTCCACCGGCATCGAATCCTCGAACGCGCTGCGCTGGATGTTGTAGGAGATGGTTATCAGCTCCCGCTGTATATACTTCTGCAGCAGAATCTTGCAGTGATAGTCGGTGTTGGCGGCGGCGCTCACGCGCATACTGATTTCGGTCAGATATGTCAGGCCGCCGGCATCCTCCAGCTTGCCTTCCTTGTCGAGCTCGTTGGCCACGGTGAGCACATCGACCTGCTCGTTGCGGCTGGCTATCTTGCCTATCGCATCGAAAATCAGGCGGTTGCCCTCCTTGTAGAAACACTTTTCGTTGAGTTGGTCCAGAACGTCGCTGATAACCTCGCTCTCGAGCATCATAGCAGCCAAAACCGCCTCTTCGATTTCTATCGCCTGAGGCGGCTTAAGCCCGCTTTCGGCGGATATCTGCGCGACATCCGCCCGCTTCTTTTTCCTGTCTGCCGGCACGGTAATCCTGCTTGGAATTATTCGGCGTCAGTAGCTCCGTATTCGGCTTTATACTCGGGATTTACGAGAATGCGGCCGCAATATTCGCAGACAATGATCTTCTTGCCCTGGATGATGTCCAGCTTGCGCTGGGGAGGAATCTGGTTGAAGCAGCCGCCGCAAGCCTCACGCTCTATGGTGACAACTGCCAGGTGGTTTTTGGCCGCACCGCGCACGCGGTTGTAAGCCACCATCATACGCTCATCGACCTTCTTCTGCAGCTCGGCTTTCTCTGCCTGGAGTTTCTCCTCTTCTGCAGCGGTCTCTTCGATGATGGTTTCGAGCTCTTTTTTCTTCTCTTCGAGGTTTGCCTCAAAGATGGCCAGGCGCTGGCGGGTAGCCTCTATCAACTCGCGCTTCTGCTCCAGCTCGCGCTCGCACTCGCCTATGCGCTTCTCGCAAACCTGCTGCTCAAGGCTCTGGTATTCAATCTCTTTGCCCAGAGACTCATACTCGCGGTTGTTCTTGACATTGTCCTGCTGCTTGGAGTATTTTTCAATCAGAAGGCCGGCTTCCTGGATTGCGTGCTTGAAGTCAGCTTTCTTCTTCTCTATCTCTTCCATATCAGCCTGGGCATTGGTTATGCGGGTCCGAAGGCCCTCCACCTCGTCTTCCATATCCTGGACTTCGAGCGGGAGCTCTCCCCTCTGGAGGTGAATCTTGTCGATAGCCGTGTCTTTGAGCTGTATCTGGTAGAGTGTGCGCAGTTTCTCGTCCATTGTAATGCCGTCGGCGTCGTTGACGCTCTTAGCCACGGAGACGAATGTTTCCCTCTCGTCGATGGGGGTTACGATTTCTACTTTTGTCTGTTTAACCTTTTTTGTTGCCATAAGCCGATATCAAAAGTAATGTATTGGATTGTAATCGTCTTTAGTTCGGAGAACCGCAAAGGTACTGATTTTTTCTTCAAGAAGCGAAATTAGTTTGTCAACTATGTCTATTTCGCTCTCAAAATGCCCTATATCGAGCACCATGAGGCTTTTTTCCGTAAAAAACTGATGGTATGTAAGATCGCCGCAGATGTAGGCGTCGGCGCCGCTGGCGAGAGCATCCTCCAGGCAGGAGCCGCCGCTGCCGCTGCACAGGGCCACCGTCTGCACCGGTTTTTCCAGAAGGGCGGAAGTGCGCAGAGCCTGCAGGGAGAAAACTTTTTTGACAAATGGCACGAAGTCCGCCGCCGGCATCGGGTGCGGCAGGCTGCCCACCAGGCCGAAGCCGTCCTGGCTCAGCGGCCGGCGGTCGCAGAGTCCGAGGCGGTCCGCCATAAGGTCGTTGACCCCGCCGGCGGCCTTGTCGGCATTGGTGTGGGCCGCATACACCACTATGTCGTGCTTGATGGCCAGCGTGATAATCTCCCCCAGGAAGGTGTCTTCGCTTATCTTTTTGATACTATGGAATATAAGCGGATGGTGGGTGATTATCATGTTGGCCCCGCGCCCGATGGCCTCCCTTACCAGGGCCGGCGTACAGTCAAAGCCCACCAGGATGCCGCGCACCTGCGCATCGGGACTGCCGATGCAGAAGCCGGAATTGTCCCAGGGCGCCGCGGTCTCGAGCGGGGCGAACTGCTCTATTATGGCTGCTACTTCGCTTGCTTTCATTGTATTATATCTCGTCGTGCACCTGCTGGAGCATGTCGCGGATGGTCTTCAGGCGCAAGGCCACGTCGGCGCGCACGTCGCCCCCTTCTACATTGTTTTTGAGGAGCTTGCCGGCGCCCTCGAGGGTCATGCCCTGCTCCTTGATGTAAAAGTGCAGTTTCTTGAAAGTTTCCACATCCTCCGGCGAGAAGAGGCGGTTGCCCTTCTTGTTGCGCATCGGCTGTATGAGTTCCGGATAGGTATTGGCCCAGAAGCGCACCAGGGATGTGCTTTCACCCAGGATTTCGGCCACCTCGCCAATTGTGTAACAAATTTTTGCCATATCGTTATTAATCCAATGATTGTCCCGTAGTATTTGCCACCAGCAGCATCTCGCTGTAGGCCGCAGGGCTGGCGGAGGCGAAAAAATAGTTCACCGGATCCACCGCGCGCCCCTGCCGGCGCACTTCGTAGTGGAGCGACGCGGTGAACGACGCCCCGCTGGAACCCACCTTGCCTATCACCTTGCCGCGCGTCACCTTCTGGTTCATGGCCACATATATGTCGCTCAGGTGGGCATAGAGTGTCGTCAGGCCGTCACCGTGGTCGATTATGACCAGGTTGCCCAGACCCTTGCCCTGGCGCAGCACCTCCACCACCTTTCCGTCTGCAGAGGCCAGCACCTCCGTGCCGTAGGGCGCCATCAGGTCTATGCCGCTGTGCTCGCCTATCGACTTGTAGAAGGGGTTGATCTTGCGGCCTACGGTCGCGCCCGTCTGCGCGATGGTAAAGTTACGCAAAGGAATGACAGATGGAAAATTATTTTTCTTGAAAGAGTCGTCCCGCAGGCGGTCGTCGATAGCCCGGATCACGCGGTCCACGTTGGCCGCATCGGCGGCCAACTTGCTCAGATGGCTGTTGGTTTCACTCACCAGCTGCTGCTCGCCGGCGGCATAGTAAGCCTCCAGGGCATCGTCGCCGCCGTCGTCGCCCAGAATCGCATTCACGCTCGGCGGGTCGGAATCGAAGATATCGTTGTAGATATTCTTGTCGCGCTCCTGCAGCGACTCCACCACATCATCCACCAGAAGGCTGCGGGAGAGCAGATTGTCGTAGTGCTCCTGCAGATAGTCGTTCTCCGCCTTGAGGGCGCGCTCGCGGCCGTTGCTTATAAACGGCGCCGAGAGGGCGTAAATCGCCATAGCCGCCGCCAGGCCGCCGCCCAGATAGCGGGCCACGGTGGCCAGACGCCTTGCAATGGAAGGCCTGTGCTCTTCGAAAGATGCGGTCTCGCTGTTGAATATGAAGAGTTTACGGCGCATTTCTATCGGTGTATCTTGTCGGCCGGCGTCACCAGCGACATATAGGTTTTGGGATCTACGTTCTTGTCGTAATAGTTCGCGGGGTTCACCTGCGCATCCTTGTAGAACACCTCGTAGTGCAGATGGACGCCGGTGGCGCGGCCGCTGGAGCCCATTGTGGCTATCTGGTCACCCCGGTGCACCTTCTGGCCCCGCACCACGTTGGCGCCCAGCAGATGGGCGTAGCGGGTGGAATAGCCGAAGCCGTGCTCTATGTCAACCTCGTTGCCATAGCCGCCGTCGCTGTATTTGACATCGGCCACCACTCCGTCGGCCGTGGCGTATATCGGAGTCCCTCGGGGGCCGGCGATATCCGTCCCGCTGTGGAAGAACACCGACTGGAAAATGGGGTGCAGGCGATAGCCGAAGGGCGAAGTTATGTTTATGGCCGGGCCGGGGCACACCGGGAACAGGGTCGGGATATATTTGGCCATGTCCTCTACATTGGCCGCCACTTTCTCCACATCGTCGTAGGAGCGGGACTGCAGATAGGCCTTCTTTTCTATAATGTCCTGGCGGCGAAGCGTCTGCGTCAGAAAATCGGCATTGCCGAATTTGGCCAGGGCGGCATAGCGGCCGGGGTCGGAATAGCCGGCGTTGCGCACCGAAGACGGGATTTCGTCCATGCCGAAAATCGGCCGGTACACCCTGTTGTCCCGCATCTCCAGCTCTCCGAGTCGGTCGGCCTGACGGCCCGTGCGCTGGCTCAGATACTCTATCTTGCTTATCAGGCGGTCGTTCTGGCGCTCCAGAACCATCTGCCGCGGCGAAGGCGCCGCGAACAGGCGCCCGTTCAGCAGAGTATATATCAGAAAGACAGCCGCCCCGATGAGGATATAGACCCCAACGTCGCCCACACGGCGCCCCAGCGAGGTTCGGTGGACCTCGTAGCGCTGCTTTTCGCTGTTGAATATATACTTGTCCGAGTTCATCCGGTGAGCAATTTTTCCGCAATAATCGTGCTAAGTTACATATTTTAATTTTATAAACTATCTTTGTGGATTATTTGCAATAAACGTAAAGCACGATACAATATGATGACTTCAAGGGAAATCAGACAGACATTCTTGGATTTCTTTGCCTCCAAGGGGCATAACATAGTGCCTTCGGCACCCATGGTGGTCAAGAACGACCCCACGCTGATGTTCACCAACGCCGGCATGAACCAGTTCAAGGACTGGTTCCTGGGCAACGCCACCCCCAAGTGGCCGCGCGTAGCCGACACCCAGAAATGCCTGCGCGTGAGCGGCAAGCACAACGACCTGGAAGAGGTCGGCCATGACACCTACCACCACACCATGTTCGAGATGCTGGGCAACTGGAGTTTCGGCGACTATTTCAAGAAAGAGGCCATCGGCTGGGCCTGGGAACTTCTCACCGAGGTTTATAAACTGGACAAGAGCCGCCTCTACGCCACCGTGTTCGAGGGCTATGCTCCCGACGGTCTGGAGATGGACTCCGAGGCGCGCGGCTACTGGCAGCAGTATCTGCCCGACGACCACATCCTGCTGGGCAACAAGCACGACAATTTCTGGGAAATGGGCGACACCGGCCCCTGCGGCCCTTGCAGCGAGATCCACATTGACCT
>CACXHG010000005.1 GCA_902767355.1 uncultured Bacteroidia bacterium | reverse complement strand
GCGAGTCCGACGCCAAGGAGTTTTCCAACACTCAATACGCCAAAGGCGACCCTACCCGCATTGACCAGTATTCCCACACCGACTCCAGAAATATGTCGCTAAACGGCAACCTGGAATACACGGAGCCACTCTCGGAAAACTGGTTTGTGAGCGCGCAGTATCGCGTCGGCTACACCCACAGCAATTCCGTCAGGAACACCTTCGACTATGCCGGGACCATAACCCACAGCGCCGACGACACGGAATTTGTCCACAATATGGACGACAAGGACAGCTACAGCATAGAAAATCTCTATTACAGCAGCAGCGTGGAGAACATATTCATCAACCACCAGGCCGGGCTGATGATGCAATATCAGAAAGACAAGAACTTCGTACAGTTCGGCGCATCGCTGCAGCCGACCTACAACGAGACCCATACCACCAAATTCGGCGTGACCACCGACATGGGCGAGGGCGAATGGCTGCTCAACTGGTCGCCCGAGGTGCGCGCCCGCTACACCTTCTCCCCCACCACCAACATCCGCGCAAACTACAACGGCCGCTCCCAGCAGCCTTCCACGGCCCGTATGCAGCCCATACTGGACGTATCCAACCCGACGGCGATCACCACCGGCAATGCTTACCTGCTGCCTTCGTTCACCCACACGGCGCGCATCCGCTTCGCCACCAACAACAAATACACCTTCTCATCACTGAATATAGGCGCGTGGTTCACATACGGTCTCAACAGCTCAGTGACGGCCAGCTGGTTCGACGCCGACGGCGTGAGCTACTCCATACCCGTCAACGCCAAGAAGCCTTCTCAGAGCATAAATGCCAACGTGACCTACAACACCCCCATCGCCCGCTCCAGCTTCTCGATAGCGTCCAACACCCGCGCAAACCTCACCAATGCGGTCAGCTATCAGAATATCAGCGCCCGCGAAGGTCTCAATGCAGAAGATTTTAACTACGATGGGTTTATGAAGGAATTCTGGGGCACCCTGCCCGACGGCAGCGTGGACCCCAGCGGCAGCACCTTCTACAGCGGAGGCAGCGGTTTCGGCGAGAGCAAGACCACGGCCTACAGCGTCACCGAGAACCTCTCGCTGCGCTACAACGGCGACAAGCTCTACGCCTCCCTCGGCGGCATGGTACGCTACAACAACGCCCTCTACTCGCTCAATTCATCTGCCGACAAGCACACTCTGGACAACTCCTTCTCGGCCTCTTTCGTCTGGACCCTCTGGGACAAGCTCGAACTGAGCAGCGACGCCACCTACACCTTCTACCGCGGCTATGCCAGCGGCTACAACGACCCGGAATTTATCTGGAACGCCGGCATCAGCTACAAACTCGGCAGTTTCTCCCTGGCTGCCAACGCCTTTGACCTGCTGGAGCAGAGCAAGAGCATCTCCCGCACAATGAGCGAGAACTACCTGCTCGACAGCTGGAGCAACCGCCTGGGACGCTACGTGATCTTCAAACTCACCTACACCTTCGGCTCCTTCAAAAACCAGCGTGGCGGCCGCGGAGGCTTCGGAGGCCCCGGCGGAGGATTCGGAGGTGGACGTGGTGGCTTCGGCGGTGGCCCGAGATTCTAAAACAGCGAGAATACCCTCTCGGCGAGGATGCCGAGGTAGTTGCCCACGGCAAAGCCGATGATGCCGATGGTGATGCCGGGAACAAGCAGTTTGCGGTTGTTCATGGCGCTGGCCATCATGGGCACGAAGGGCGGCGAGTTGATAAGGCCGACGCTGGTAATCACCATCATGTCGGCATCTATCTTGAGAATCTTGCTCATCAGCAGTTGCACGGCCAGCGACCCGAAAATCAGGAAGGCCAGGAACAGCAGGGTGTAGAGCTCCTGGCCGAAGTTGAGCTTGGTGACATCGGCCATAGACGCCACGGCGATGGAGAAGATATATATCAGGTACAGGCCGGCGTTGTAGCTGTATGAAAGCTTGCGCACCGGTTTTAAGAAAGACGCCACAATTGCCAGCGTGGTGAGCGAAAGAATGAATACGGGCATGAACCAGCCGGCGGAGAAAGAGCCGGTGACGGTCTTCATGGTGACGCCGCTGCCGCCAAGCAGGGCTATCACCACCCCTACCAGCACTACTATCAGCGCCGAGGCGGCCAGGCAGCACACCACGGCCAGCATAATCCTGCACAGCTGCCACAGGCCGGAGCGGGTCCAGAGCCCGTCGTAGCCGCTCTTTTCCAGCACCGCCTCGTTGGAGGCAGCGGAATCGGAAGCAGCCGATGCGGATTTATACGGCAGGATCTTGCGGAACCACTTGATGCCCACGCTCAGCAGGAATATGAAGTAGAGAAAGCAAATGAGCATGTCGTAGGAATTGAGCAGCACATATCGCTCGCTTGGGAAGTTGAGCGCCTGCTTGAGCGCCGCCATATTTATGGTGCCGCCAGTTTCGCAGCCCACCAGCAGCCCGGCCACCTTGGGGCCGTCGGCTATCTTGCCGCCGAAAATCAGATATCCAACCGTGGTAGAGACTATCACGGCCACCAGACCGGCTATGAGCGAGCGGCCTATGCCCTTCATGTCCTTCAGGTTGAACTGGCAGCCGAAAAGCATCATCGGCAGCGCCAGGGGAATCATCAATGTGGTGACGGTATCCTTCAGGGCAAAAGTCGTGTCGTTGTTAAGGCCGGGAATCTGCCCCAGCAGGACCCCGACGATGTAAAGTATGAGTATCGGCCCTATCTTGCCCAGAAAACTGACCTTGCGGCACAGGCTCACCACAAGCGCCGGCATGAATGCAAACAGCAGGATGTATATAATTACAGAAACCATAATTTAAAAGGATTAAGCTACAACTGTATACCAGATATAGGCAGCGTACAGCAGGATGAATATCACGCCTTTATATCGGTTGAGGGTATTCTTTTTGGGCAGCAGGGCGCTCAGATACAGCACAACTGCCACGGCCACCATTGAATAGAAGCCGAACAGATTCACCGAATCCACCTCCAGCGGGCGCACCAGGGCGCTGCAGCCCAGAATCAGCAGGATATTGCTCACGTTGCTGCCAAGGATGTTGCCCAGCGCCAGTTGGTTGCGCTTGCGCGCGGCGGCCACTATGCAGGTCACAAGTTCCGGGAGAGATGTGCCGCAGGCCATGAAGGTGATGGCGATAACGGTTTCAGACACGTGCAGGGCGCGGGCGATCTCGCAACCCTTGTCCACAAAGAGCCTGCCTCCGGCAGCCAGCGCGGCGATGCCGACCAGCACCATCGCTATAAGTTGCCAGAGTGGCTTGGGCTTGGAGTCGTCCTGACCGGCTTCGGCCGGCTGCGAAGAAGCGCCGGCAGCGAAAGTCATCATGAGATAAAGCGCGAACAGCACCAGGAAGATTATACCTTCCAGGGTAGAAATCTGCATGCCGTCCGACGGCTTGATGGCCAAAGGCAGGAAGGCGAACAGCAGCAGCACCAAAGAAGCCAGGGTATTGAGGTGCATATCCTTGCGCAGATTCTCCCTGGTGAATAGAATCGGGTTGACCAGGGCGGTGACACCCAGGATTGCCAGAGTATTGAAAATATTGCTGCCGGTGACATTCCCCAGGGCGATGCCGGCGCTGCCGCGGATCGAACCCAGCAGGCTCACCGTGAGCTCCGGCATGGAGGTGCCGATGCCGACAATAGCCACGCCTATCACAAACTCCGACACGCCGTAGCGCTTGGCGATGCCGGAGGCGCCATCGACCAGCCAGGAGGCCCCGGCAAGGGTCAGGATGATGCCTATTACAAACCAAACGTATGTCATTTTTTAAACATTAATCTTTCAAAAATACGCACAAAAGTATATAAACACAAAAATACTTTGTAGCTTTGGCAGCGATAAAATCATTATCAAGATGTCATCTTCTGAATATTACCAGCCAGAGCTGGAAACCATCTCCCGCAGCGAATTGCAGCAACTTCAGCTCGAAAGGGCGCGGAAAACCATAGCGACGGCCCTGAATGCGCCTTTCTACAAAGAGAAATATGGCAAACTCGGTCTCAGCGCAGACAGTCTCCGCAGCCTGGACGACCTCAAAAAGTTCCCTTTCACCACCAAGCAGGATCTCAGGGACCACTACCCTTACGGGCTGGTAGCCACCGACCGCCGCAACCTGGTGCGCCTGCACTCTTCCAGCGGCACCACCGGCAATCCCACGGTCATCTTCCACACCAAGAACGACCTTGACTGCTGGGCCAACCGCGTTGCCCGCAGCCTATATATGGTGGGCCTTCGCGACACTGACGTTTTCCAGAACACCTCCGGCTACGGTATGTTCACCGGCGGCCTCGGCATCCAATACGGAGCCGAGAAGCTGGGCGCCCTCACCGTGCCCGCCGCTGCAGGCAACAGCCTCAGGCAGATAAAGTTCATAATGGACTTTGGCACGACCGCCATCCACGCCATCCCCAGCTATGCCGTGCGACTGGCCGAAGCCTTCCGCGAGCAGGGCATCGATCCGGCGCACGACACCAAGCTTACAACTTTTATTATAGGTGCCGAACCGCATACTGAAGAGCAGCGCCGCCGCATAGAGGAGCTGTTCAACATCAAGGCCTACAACTGCTTCGGGATGTCGGAGATGAGCGGCCCGGGCGTGGCCTTCGAGTGCAAGGAGCAGAACGGCCTTCACATCTGGGAGGACTCTTACATAGTGGAGATCATAGACCCTAAGACCCTCGAGCCGGTGCCCGACGGCGAGTTCGGGGAGATGGTGCTCACCACCCTCGACCGCGAGGGCATGCCGCTGGTGCGCTACCGCACGCGGGACATTACCAGAATCATTCCCGGCCCCTGCCCATGCGGCCGTACCCACCGCCGCCTGGACCGCTTCCGCGGGCGCAGCGACGATATGTTTATAGTTAAAGGTGTAAACATCTACCCGATGCAGATAGAAAAGATACTTATGGAATTCCCCCAGCTGGGAGGCAACTATCTCATCACCGTAGATACCGTGGGCAGCAACGATGAAATATTTATCGACGCCGAACTGGACGACCTCTTCACCGACGACTACACAGTGATACAGGCTCTGAACAAGGAGATTACGCGCAAACTCAAGGATGAGATACTGGTCACTCCCAGAGTACGACTTGTTGATAAAAGGACAATTCCACAATCTGAAGGAAAAGCCGTCAGACTGGTTGACAAACGCAAAAAATTCTAAAATGACGATTTGGATTTTTGAGTCGATAATTAATCTCACTTACAGATTGTAAGTTGTTGAAAAGTGTGTTTAAAACAATTTAAACACACTTTTTGTTTGTTTTTTTGGAAAAACATATATATTTGCGCTTGAAATTTATAAGAGAATCTAACAAACCCTCATTGTTATGACAGCAAAAGAATATGCAGACCGGTTAATGGCCGACGTCATTGCCAAGAACCCCGGTGAGAAAGAATTCCACCAGGCAGTGCGCGAGGTTGTCGACAGCGTCGCTCCGATGATCGTCGAAAACCCCCAGCTTCTAAAACTTAAAGTAATGGAAAGAATCGTGGAGCCTGAAAGGGTCGTGATGTTCCGAGTACCTTGGGTTTCAGACTCCGGCGAGGTTATGATTAACAAAGGTTACCGTATTCAGATGAACAGCGCCATAGGTCCCTACAAGGGCGGTGTGCGCTTCCACCCCAGCGTCAACCTGAGCATTCTCAAATTCCTGGCTTTCGAGCAGACCTTCAAGAACAGCCTCACCACCCTGCCCATGGGCGGCGGCAAGGGCGGCAGCGACTTCGACCCCAAGGGCAAGTCGGACATGGAAGTGATGCGCTTCTGCCAGAGCTTCATCACAGAGCTTTACCGCCACATCGGTCCGGACACCGACGTACCGGCAGGTGACATCGGCGTAGGCGGCCGCGAAGTCGCATATATGTTCGGTCAGTACAAGCGTCTGGCCAACGAATTCACCGGCACGTTCACCGGCAAGGGCCTCAGTTTCGGCGGCTCCCTGATCCGTCCCGAGGCTACCGGCTACGGCGCCTGCTATTTCGGCCAGGCCATGCTGGCCACCCGCGGCGAGAGCTACAAGGGCAAGGTGGTTGCCATCTCCGGCAGCGGCAATGTTGCCCAGTATGCAGCCCAGAAGGCCACGGCCCTCGGTGCAAAAGTCGTAACCCTGTCCGATTCCAACGGCTTCATCTACGACCCCGATGGAATCGACGAAGAGAAACTCAAATATGTCTTCCTGCTCAAGAACGTCCAGAGAGGCCGTATCCGCGAGTATGCAGAGAAATATCCTTCGGCGACCTACACCGCCGGCGAGCGCCCCTGGAGCGTCAAATGCGACATCGCAATGCCTTGCGCAACCCAGAACGAGCTCAACGGCGAACAGGCCGACATGCTGCTTAAAAACGGTTGCAAATGCGTGGTCGAGGGTGCCAACATGCCCACCACTCCGGAGGCTATCGCCAAATTCCAGGCAGCCAAGATCCTCTACTCTCCCGGCAAGGCGTCCAACGCCGGCGGCGTGGCCACTTCCGGTCTGGAGATGACCCAGAACTCAATGCGCCTGGGCTGGAGCAAAGAAGAGGTCGATGAGAAGCTCAAAGGTATCATGGCCAACATCCACGCCCGCTGCGTAGAGTTCGGCACCGAGCCCGACGGCTATATCAACTATGTCAAGGGCGCCAACATCGCCGGTTTCATGAAAGTTGCCGACGCAATGCTCGCCCAGGGTATCGTATAAAAAGAGGAGATTCTTCTCACATAGATAGGTAGTTTGTTTCAAAGGGGGGCAACCGCAATCAAGCAGTTGCCCCCCTCGTGTTTTCGGATGTTATATAAGTCCTATTCTTCGGCCTTTTCTTGGCAGCAAGGCTTGTCGCACTCCGCCTTCTCCTTACAGCAAGCGGCGTCCTTGGCTTCGCAGCCCTCGGCCTTCTTGCAGCAGTCACCTTCGCCTTTTTCGCAGCAGCCTCCGCAGCAGAGCATGTGGGTCAGATTGTCAAAACCTTTCTTGATGCACTCCATCGGGCTCAGGCCCATGCTGGGATCGTCCTGCTCCACAATAATCCACTTGCTGTGGGCATCTTTGAAAGCCTGGATGAGGCCGGGAACGTCCTGTTGGCCGCAGCCCAGGGGGCGGTATTCGAAGATGGTCTTGGGCGCGTCGCTCTCCTCGCCTTCCAGGCCTATCAGGGCATAGGGGTCAGCGCCCTTGGTGCCTTCGAAATAGAAGTCCTTGAAATGTACCAGCGGAGAGCGGTCGGTGTATTTGCGAAGGAAGTCTGCGGGATCCTCGCCTGCATAGTTGACCCAGCAGAGGTCGAGCTCGGTCTGCAGCTCGTCAGCAGGAGTCTTAGCAAATATGTAGTCGAGACCGTAGCCGCCGTCTTCCAGTCTTGCAAACTCAAAGTCGTGGTTGTGGTAGAGAAGGGTCATGCCTGCGGCCTTTACCTTCTTTGCCAGGCCGGCAATAGCATCCACAGTCTCAAGGAACTTGTCTCCGCCGGGACGGAACTCCTCGGGGAGATAGGGCACCACCAGATATTCACAGCCGAGGGCCTTGTAGTCTTTGATTACCTGGTCGATGTCTGCAAGCATGTCCACCAGGGGCACGTGGGCCGAGATGGGGTTAAGCTCGAGCTCTTTGCACCAGGCCTTTACCTGCTCCGGGGTGTTGCCGTACAGACCGGCAAACTCCACACCGTCGAAGCCGATTTCCTTGATGGCCTTCAGGGTGCCGTAAAAATCCTTCTCCATGTCGCCGCGCACGCTGTATAGCTGTACGCCGACGGGAATCTTCTCCTCTTTGGGAGCGCTTTTACAGGAAAACATCATAGCGCCGAGCGCTACAAGCAAAGCTAAGTTTCTGATTGATTTCATTGTATTCTTGGTTTTTAGTTAGTATTGCCATTACAATTGAAAACAAAATTAACATTATTTTTGGCAAAACGGCTCTATAAAGCCGATAAATTACTACTTTAGCCGGGTGTAAAATCATAAGGTCCAATGATAGTAATGAAATTTGGCGGTACCTCGGTCGGGGACGCCGCCGCAATGAGCAGGACAATATCCATTGTCAGAGAGAAACTGCGCAGCAAACCGGTTGTGGTCGTATCTGCCTGCGCGGGAGTCACCAACCAGCTGCACCAGCTTGTAGATCTCACAGAAGCCGGCGAGCGTGACAGTTGCGAAGAAATCATAACCAAGCTCAAAGACCGCCACAAAGATATAGTTGACGGCCTGGCCCTGAGCGTGGCAGTCAAGCGCCCCACCCCGGACACGAGCGGTATCTATGCCACAATAGAAAAGTTCTGCAACTCGCTCTGGACCCTCTGCAAGGCCCATCTGGGCGGGCAGATTCCCGACGCTGACAAAGCCTACATGCTCTCCATGGGCGAATACATGTCCAGCAACATCCTCTGCTTTATGATGAATGCGCTGGGGCTCAAGACGGCCCTTGCCGATGCGCGCCACTTTATGATAACTTCTGCCAACTATATGAGCGCCATGCCCAATGTGCCGGAAGTCGTAAAGCGCGCCACCAACATCATAGACAAGGCTTTCAAAAACGCCGACGTGGTGGTGACCCAAGGCTTCATGGGCGTCACCATGGAGGGCGACCCCACCATCCTGGGCCGCGGCAGCAGCGACTACACAGCATCCCTGCTGGGCATGGTGCTGGATGCAGACAGAATCGAAATATGGACCGATGTGGACGGCATCTGCACGGCCGACCCCAATCTGGTGGAGAACACCCGCGGCATAGGCAAGATATCCTATGAAGAGGCCGCCGAGCTCGCCCGCTTCGGGGCCAAAGTCCTGCACCCCCTGAGCATAGAGCCCGCCGCCAGCAAAAACATACCGCTGTATGTGCTCAACAGCATGAATCCATCTGCAGAAGGCACCGTGGTGCTGGCCAGCTCCTGCATATTCGACGGCGTGAAATCCATCTCCTACAACGAGAACATACGCGTAATAAACATCTACTCGCCCAAGATGATAAACACCTCCGGCTTCATGGCGAAGATATTTACCATCTTCGAAAAGCAGGGCGTTTCGGTGGATATGATCAGCACCTCCGAGGCGAGCGTGTCCGTGACCGTGGATGCTTCCGTGGCCATCGACCCGCTGGTGAAGGAACTCTCCCGCCTGGGCAATATCCGGGTGGACCGCGACAAGAGCCAGGTCTCCATCATAGGCAAGAACATCATCGGTGTCAAAGGTGCCGTGGCGGCCGTGTTCGACGCGGTGAGCGACAGCAAGATATACATGATGTCGCAGGGTTCGTCTTTCCTGAACCTGAGCATTGTGGTGGACAGGCCGGAAATGGTGAATGTGATACGCAAACTCCACAAGGTATTCTTCGAAAATGGCAATTAAGGTAGTAATCAGCGGCTATGGCCGCATGGGCCACATGGTGGAGCAGGTTCTGGCCAAAAAGGGCATAGAACTGGCTCTGGCCAGCGAAGACATCACCGCCGTCGATCCGGCGCTGGCAAAGCAGTGCGTGTGCATAGACTTCACGCAGCCTGACGCCATACGTGCCAACTACAAGTTCCTGGCAGAGCACTTCAAGGCCTGCGTGATAGGTACCACCGGCTGGCACGACATCCAGAGCGAGGTCGTCGCGTATTTCGAGAAATGCGGGACCCCGATGATATACGCTTCCAATTTTTCCATAGGAGTGAATCTGCTGTTCAAGGCGGCCGACTATCTGGCAAGGCTCAGCGCCAAAGCCGGCGGCTATGCCACCTCCATAGAAGAAATCCACCATATCCACAAGCTTGACGCCCCCAGCGGCACCGCCATCACCCTCGGCAAGATTGTGGATGCGGCCGGCGGATATGACACCCCCATCAGCTCGCAGCGCATAGGCGAAGTGCCGGGCATCCATAGCCTGACTTTCACCTCCGACTGCGACAAGATAACCCTGACACACGAAGCCTTCTCCCGCGAGGGACTGGCACAAGGAGCAGTAGAGGCCGCACTGATGTGCGAAAACATCAGCGGCGTACACGAATTTAAAGACTTGATATGAACAATTTTTTACTAAGTGGCTGCGGAACGGCGCTGATTACCCCGTTCAAAAACGAAGAAGTTGACTATAAGGCTTTTGAGCAGCTCGTCAAGTTTCAGGTAGCCTCCGGCGTACACTTCCTGGTGCCGCTGGGGACCACCGGCGAAACCCCGTGCCTGCTGGATAAAGAGCGCATAAAGATACTCCAGATAGCCAAGGAGCACGCCCAGGGGCGGCCGGTTATGGTCGGGGTCGGCACCAACTCGATAGTGATGACCAAGAACAACATCGAGACCCTGGCTCCCTACGGACCCGACGCCTTCCTGGTGGTGACACCTTACTACAACAAACCTTCGCAGGACGGCCTGTATTCATATTTCACGGCCGTGGCGGATTTTGCGCCCAAGCCGGTGGTTCTCTACAACGTGCCCGGCCGCACCGGTGTGAACATCAGCGCCGAGACGACCCTGCGCCTGGCGGAGCATCCCAACATCATTGCCGTCAAAGAGGCCTCCGGCAACTATGACCAGATCTCAAAGATTATAGGCCACGCTCCCAAAGACTTCGCGGTGCTCTGCGGCAACGACGACGAGACCCTCTCGTTGATGGCAACCGGCGCGGCAGGCGTAATCAGCGTGGCGTCCAACATTGTGCCCAAGGAGCTGGTGGCCATGACAGAGGCCATGATGGCCGGCGACCTTGCTGCGGCACGTCCCATACACCACCGCCTGTTCGACCTGTTCAAGAACTGCTTTGTGGAGAGCAACCCCATCCCTGCCAAGGCAGCCCTCTACCTGATGGGCATGATAGAGAACGAGCTCCGGCTACCGCTGGTGCCCGCTCAGGAGAGCACGATGCAACTAATGAGAGAAACCCTCACCAACTTAGGTATAGCAATAAAAAGATGAAAAAGATACGCGCAGCCGTAGTTGGCTACGGCAATATTGGAAAATACACCGTGGAGGCACTTGAGGCCGCCGCCGACTTTGAGATTGCGGGCATTGTGCGCCGCAATGCATCTGACATTCCCGTCTCCCTGGCAACGTACAAAGTCGTAGCCTCTCTCAAAGAGCTCGAAGGCGTGGATGTAGCAATTCTGGCCACCCCCACCCGCAAGGTCAAGGAATACGCGCTCGAAGCCCTTTCGCTGGGCATCAACACTGTGGACAGCTTTGACATCCACACGCAGATTCCCGAACTTCGCCGCACCCTGGCAGAGAAGGCCCTCGAGGCGGGCAAAGCCTGCATAATCTCGGCCGGCTGGGATCCCGGCACCGACTCCATGGTGCGCGCCATACTCGAGGCCTGCGCCCCCAAAGGTCTGACCTACACCAATTTCGGCCCGGGCATGAGCATGGGCCACTCGGTGGCAGTCAAAGCCATCGAAGGCGTCGCCGACGCCCTCTCCATGACAATCCCCACCGGACAGGGCGTACACCGCCGCATGGTCTATGTCCAGGTCAAACCCGGCTACGACTTCGCAAAGATTGCCGCCGCCGTTAAGGCCGACCCCTATTTCGCTTCGGACGAGACCCACGTGTTCCAGGTAGAAAGCGTAGATGCGGTGAAGGACATGGGCCACGGCGTCGATCTGGTGCGCAAGGGCGTATCGGGCAAGACCCAGAACCAGAACTTCCAGTTCAAGATGAGCATCAACAATCCCGCCCTCACCGGGCAGATACTGGTGGCAGCGGCCAGGGCCGTCACCCGCCAAAAGCCGGGCTGCTACACCCTCATAGAGATTCCGCCGGTGGACCTGTTGCCCGGCGAACGCGACTATTGGGTCGCGCACATTGTCTAACCTCCAGCCCTCAAACCACAATTGGCCGCCCGAAAAGAGCGGCCATTTTTTATGTAAGCTGCGGATTATTATTCTCCGGGAAGGATGTCGGGCTCGAGGCCTATTCGGTAGAGTTGGAGAGCGTCTTCTGCCATGTAAGCCACATAGCAGTTTTCACCGGTCTTGTCGAACTGCATCCAGAATTCAGATTTGCTTACTGCCGGGCTCTCAACTTCGAATGCAGCCCACTGCATATTGTCATCAAGATATGCAAATGCAGGAGCCCCCTTGCCTTGCTCTGTGTCGTAGACAAAGGTCACCAGACCATTTACAGGGTTAACAGCCATACCATAATTTTCTGAAATAACACCGGAAGCACCTATTGTAATGGCAGGACTTGCTGCACCGTAGGGCTTGAGTGTTTTAGCATCCTGATCTACTGTATATAGCTGCATGGAACCATCGCCGACACGTACTGCGGCAAATACATAGAGTGTTCCGTTGGGTCCAAGCTTCATCTGCAGATTGCCGCCAAGGCCATGCAGGGCTTCTTCAGGGAGATAATTTTCGACTATAGGTGTAAGTGTACCATCTGCATTAACCTCGTGAACATAATATCCAAACTCATTGAACGAAGATACAATATAAACTTTTCCATCGTTCTCTACAGCAAAGGATGTATAGTACATTCCTGAAGTTGAAGTAGAACCTGAACCATAAGCAGGAACTGTCCCTGTAACAATATTGGTAGTCCAGGATTCGCCGAAATTGGCATAATGCATCTGCCTATATCCAGGGTTAGTCTTCTTGCCACCTACACACCAAAACATTGCCGGCTTGCCAGTGGCAGGATGAACGAAGAATGGATAATAATATGTGGTATTGACATTTACCCCAGTAAATCCGGCATCACCCACCAGTGTCCATTCTGCGTCCAGTTTCTTTACAGTAGGCATAGAAGCAACCTCACCTCCGAGATATTTATAGTAAATGGTCCCATCCTTTGAGAATGCCACTTCGGGTTTAGATGCACTTCTGTCAGCAACATTTGCTATGCCAGTGGAACCGACGAGTTCAAAAGCACTGCCATTCCATTTCGCAAGCGATACATTCCAGTTCTTCTCTTCTTCATTGAGCTTTCTGGTGTAGGCAAAATAAGGCAGGTTGTCATTCGGATTGATTGTCATTGTGAAGTCGTTCATCTCACCTTCTGCATAGGTTCCAAGTTTAGTAACCACGTAGTCGAGGATCTTGCCGACCTTCACGATATAGCTCGCACTCTTTCCGGCAACTGCATCGGTGACGGTAATGTCGATGGGAAAGTCGCAGTCAACCTCTATGGAAGACCCGCTGGCCACAACGGTATTGTTGACCTTGATTTCATCGTCCATACCGGCTTCGAGTGTAACTTTCAGTTTTTTACGGAAAGCCTCTTCAGGGACGCGGACTATGATTTCTGGAGCTATGGAAGCCGCAACTACATCTTCATCGAGAAGGCTGTTGTCTGCCGCCTTGAAGACTACCGAAGTCAATTCTGCCACCTGGTCGGTCTCGACTACTACGATGGTGTACTCGGTGGTCATTGCAGAAACCTCGTCGGCAACGATAACTTTGGTGCCGTCGGCAACGGTAACGGACGTCTCACCGCTGGTAGCGGGAGTGCCGCCGATAGTCACCACGTCATAGTCGGTAACAGCAAAGGTCGGGGTAAAGCTGTCGGAAGTGACGCTGGTAGGAATTACCACGGTAATGGTCTTTGCAGCGGCATCGATGGTGCCGGCAATGGAAGAAGAAAGAGAAAAAGCAGTAAGCTCGCACTTTCCGTCGGGCTTGTCTTTTGGTGTACAGGAAACTGCCACCACAGTCACTGCCACAAGGCAGGCTGCAAGAGAAAGAAGTTTTTTCATCTTAAAAGTGGTTTAAAGTTGTTTGTATATGAATTCGCTTCGTTTGGCGTCCGGCCCCGGCACACCCAGGAGCATATCGGGTATGCTCGTGGATTTAAGCCGCAGGGTCAGCGTATTGTCTTTGCTAGCATCGAAATTTTCCGGTTTATACCATATCACGCGTATCGGCAGCACGTATGTGCCGGGATTGAAGGTCAGCGGGCTGGCGTGGCTGGGCTGGATGCGGAAATCCACACCTTCGGTGAGGCCGCTGCCCACGATCTTCTCATATTCGACAGTGATCGGGCCGGTGAAATAATTCTTGCTGGCGCTCACCACCACGCGGATTTCTGTGAGCACATTGTCCAGCTTGTGGTCTATCGTCATCGTGGACTGTCCGTTGGCGTCCTCTATCCGCGCAAAGGGGGTATCAAAAAAGATCTCTTCGTGCTTCTGGCAAGCAGAAAGCAGGGCCATAGCTGCAAGCAGCAGGGCAAGGTATCTATTCTTCGTCATAGCCGTCGTTTTGTTCCATTGAATCGTTTGCCTGCATCTCCAGCTGGGCTATCGGCAGGCAGTATCTGTAGTCGGGCCACTCAAGTCTGCTGAGTGTAGATGTGGTCGTGGCCGGGCGGACAATGTCCTCTCCACGGCGTTTGAGATCGAAGAAGCGGTGGCCTTCGAAGCAGAGTTCCTTGGCACGCTCCTGCTGAATGAGTTTATCCAGGTCGGCAGCATTGGAATAAGTCAGATTGATTGCGGACTTGTCCACTCCCAGCGCGCGGGCCTGGAGGGCCTTGATGTCGTCGGCAGCTGCCGAGAGGTCTCCCCCGCCCAGGCACAGCGCCTCGGCGTGGATCAGATACATCTCGGAGACACGCAGCACGAAGGGATCGCTGCGGCGGTTGTCCGAGTCGCTCTCGTCGGCCTTGAAGGGGAGATATTTGCAGATGGCAGAATAAACCTTGCCGGCATATTCGTCGCCGTCTTCTTTCTCTGCGACATAAGTAAAGAGCTCGCTGCGCACGTCACCTCGGGAAAACGTAGCCATAAAAGTGGGGTCAGGGCTGGATTGCTGGTTCGAAAGGGGGCTGCAGAAGCCGCTCATTCCGCTGCCGGAGCCATAGGAGTTAAGCCTGAAAATCGCCTCCCCGGGCGTCTTCTGCGCCCGGCGGAACATATCCACGTACTGGCTGCGGGGAGTAAGCGGCACGGCGTCCATAACCTCCTTGGCATAGGCGGCGGCATTATCATAGTCTTCCATATAGAGATATACGCGCGACAGAAGCGCCTTGCAGGCAAGGCCTGAGATATAGGTCGGTGTGCGGTCTGTATCACTGCCGAAGCACTCCATGCCTTTTTTCAGGTCATCGATGATAAGCGCATAGCAATCCTTCATAGTGTCGCGGGGCAACTCGTCTTCAAAGCCAGGGACATAGTCGATTGCCACAACACCAAGATGCGAGGCGTCACCGGTGAAGTCGTAGGGCATCGCATACACGTTGCAAAGCTCAAAGATGGCCAGCGCCCGGGCAAAATAGGCATAGCCGAAGTGCTTCTGAATCACGGCCTCGTGCTCGGGGTAAGTTTTAAGCAGTTCCTTGCCGTAATAGAGTATGTTGTTGGCATTGGTGCAGACTTCGTAGGCGTGCTTCCAGAAATAATAGGGATAGCCGGAATTGTCGGCCGGAGTGCTCGCGAAATCATAGACAAGCTGGTACATCTGGGATGCGTTCACCCGGTTTAGCACCATATTGTCGCCTCCGAGCTCGCCCAGACGGATATAATCGTCATCGTAGAGTTCCAGCAGCAGGCGGTGCAGTCCGAGTCCGGCCGCATTGAGTCCGTCTATATCTGCGAAGAAACCGGCTATAGTGCTCTTGCCCAGATTCTCGACATTCAGAAACGAGGTGCAGCCTGCAATGGAAAGGCTGGCGGCAATTATTATGAAAAGCTTTTTCATAGACATCAGAAATTAAGAGTCAGTTGGGCAGAAACGCTGCGGGTCAGACCGCCTGGATAGCGCATAGTCTTGTAGCTGTTGCGCGTGCGGCTCTGATCCGGTGTCCACATATAAACATTGTCCCCGATAATGGAGGCCGTGGCGCCGCTCAGAGAGAGTTTCTTGCACACAGAAGACGGGATGGTATAGGTCACCACCAGATTCTTGAGCTGGATGGCGGTCTTGGAATAGAGGAAGCGGGTCGAAGAACGGCTGGAACCGCTGGAAACAGTAGCGACAGGCTTGGGATTGTTGGATACGTCGCCGGGCTCCTTCCAGTAGTCCATCTCTTCTACGACTGTATTGAAAGATGTAATATCGTAGCCGTCCTGGCCATAGCTGCGGAACTCCCAGCCTCCGAAAGTGTAGGTCAAAAAGGCCACGAAAGTGAAATTGCGCCAGGTAAAGATGTTGCGCATACCGCCTCGCAGGTCGGGTTCCTTGCTGTACTGGGGCAGAAGCACGCGATTGCCGTAGGAGAAGGTGAAGGTGACATTGCCGTCGGTATCGTACCACATAGGGCCGCCGGTAGCGGGGTCGACGCCGGCCCAGCGGCTCAGCCACCAGGCATCTTTGCTGGCATTCTCCATCCATACGTAATCGAAGAAACCGGTAGGAGTCCCCTTATAGAGCTTGCGTATGATATTGCGGTTCACGCTTCCGTTGAAATCGGTGGTCCATTTGAACTCGGGAGTATCTATATTCTTGGTGTTCAAGTGTATCTCAAAGCCTTGATTCTCCATTTCGCCCACATTGCGCATAACCTTGCCCTCGGTTATGACAGAAGACACGCGGCCGTCGTAGAGCAGGTTCTTGGTATATTTATCATACCACTCCAGCTGCAGGTCCACCCTGTCCTGGAACAGGCCGATGTCGAGGCCGATATTGGTTATATAGGTGGTTTCCCAGCTGAGGCCCGGATTGGGGGCAGTGCCCTGAACGGCACCCATCAGACCGCCATAGTAAGAGCCGGAGCCATAAGTATAAGTTCCATAGGCGGCCCCGGTGTCCACACGGGAGTTGCCGCTGTTGCCGTAGCTGCCCTTGATTTTGAAGCGATTGATAAAGGGAATATTGAAGAACGCCTCGTTGTGCAGATTCCATGACAGGCCCACAGACGTAAAGTCGCCCCAGCGGGAAAAGGTGCTGAAAGAAGACTTGCCCTGACGGCGGTAAGATGCCGAGAAATAATACCGGTTGGCGTAGGAATAATTGACCGTGGTCAGATATGACAGCGAGCGGGAGTTGCTGGCCGAAGAGGAGCCCTTGCGGGAGGCCTCGATAGCATAGCCTATCTCCTTGATATGGTCATTGGCGAAGCAGCTTCCGGTGGCATAGAGGCTGCGGTTTTCCGTATTGACGAATTCCATACCCAGCAATGCGCCCACAGTATGCGAGCCGAAAGTGCGGTTGAAGTTGAGGCGGTCGATATTGTTCCAGGTAAAATCGAACACGCCCGCACGGCGGCTGGTTCCGTCCTGCTCGTAACTCGTCTGGCCGTCCAGAGTGGTCTTGGGGTTGTAGATCAATTCGAGGGCATTGATTGCATTCACGCCGAACATCGACGTAAACTTTAGCCCCTTGATAATGTCAACCGTCAGGGTGGCATTACCGTCCAACTGCAAACTGCGCTGCACATTGTCGCTCAAGTCGCGCTCTGCCACTCCGGAGTATACAAACTTGCGCAACGAGGGCTTGTAGGAATCAGTTTCATTGCTGTAATAGTTATACAGCCTCGGAGTGACGCCGTCCTCCTCGTATGGCGAAAAGATGGGTATAGTGCGATAATATGAGTCGGAGAGCGTAGCAATATTGTTGATATTGTACGACAAGGCCATATTCACATCAAAAGACACCCGCTTGCCAAGCTTGAACTGCGAGCGGTCGCGGATAGTGAAACGCTGCTGGTCGTTGCCTTTGCGCAAAAGGTCCTCTCCATAATAGTTGAGGTTCAGATAATGCTTGGCCTTCTCGCTGCCAGAATCCAGGTTGACGCTGAATTCGCGCATATTGCCGGTGCCAAGATATACATCGTACCAGTTGGTGTCGGTCGTTGAGTATGAATTATATTCATTGTCCTGATAAGGGAAATTGGCCAGGTCAAATCCGGCATTGACCCAGGACGCCTTGGCCAGGGTCCACCACTGCTCGGCATTGAGCAGTTTGATGAGTGTGGATTTATCTACCCTGGACAGGCCGTACTTCATGGAGGCGCTCACGTGCAGATGGCCGTCGCCCTTGCTCTGGCGGGTAGTGACCAGGATCACGCCGTTGGCGCCGTCGGCACCATAGATGGATGTAGTAGCGGCATCTTTCAGGACCGTGATGGACTCGATATCATCGGGATTAAGGAAGGACATGGGGCTCACGGTGTAGCTGACGCCGTTCAGACTGCCCTGGGTACCGGTGTAGATGGGCACTCCGTCCACAATCCAGAGCGGCTCGCTGTTGGCATTCAGGGAAGCATCGCCCCTGACGCGTATGGAATAGCGGGTTCGGGCGGCGGTATAGTCACCCTCCTGGATATCCAGACCCGGAACCATACCTTGTAGGATATTGTCCACACGCGAGGCCGGCAGGGTTTTGAAGTCCTCGCGGTTGACCTGGAAGGCGCTTCCGGTCATGTCGGAGCGCTTCTGCGCAAGGCCGTAGCCGGCGCTGATCACGGCTTCTTCAATGGTGTTGTCGCCCTTGAGCTTCACGTCCAGAGTCTGGGACTTGTTCACCTTGATCTCCTGGGTCTCCATGCCGACGTATTGGAACACCAGAACAGTAGTCCCGGAAACAGCAAGACTGATGCTGTACTTTCCGTCCAGATCGGCTGCAGTGCCGTTTTCGGTGCCCTTTACAACGACAAAGGCTCCAGGAAGAGGCTCGCCGCTGGCATCGGTGATGGTTCCGCTCACGGTTATCATTGCCGTCTGGGCCTGGGCCCGGGGCAAAGAAACTGCAGCAAGGAGCAGTCCTGCCAGCAAAATGAGTTTATATAATCTTTTCATAACTATTTAGTGTCAATCTGTTTGAGCATTTCGGCCACGGCAGCTTCTATCTGGGGGTCGCGGCCGGCCAGGGAAGCCGCCGGGTCGCCGTACAACAGGATGTCAGGCTCTATCTGCTGGTTTTCCAGCACGCTGCCGTCGGCGCGGCTGACGCTCGTCACTTCGGGTATGCCGAAAACCAGCGTCGGATCAATCTGGGTCTCCCACCATACGGCCGTCATGGTTCCGGGCACAGGTGCGCCTATTAGCTTGCCGATGCCAAGCTGCCTGTAGATATACGGGAAGCCGGACGCGTCGGAATAGTCGTCTTCGCAAATCAGCACACAGCTGGGCTTGTTCCATTTACTGTAGGGTTCGGTGCCGATATACTGCCCGCGCGGCTTGAAATCTATATAGGCCTTGCCGCCGAGGAAGGTGGCCAGGTCGTCGTGCAGCCAGCCGCCGCCGTTGTGGCGGGTATCCACTATCAGAGCATCGCAGGTGCGGTATTTGCCAAGAGCCTTAGAATACACCTCGCGGAAACTCTCGGAGTTCATGCCCTTCACGTGGACATAACCCACGCGGCCGCCGGAAAGCTGCTCCACAAGCTGTTCGTTGCGCCGTATCCAGCGCTTGTAGAGAGCCTCGCTGTCGGAAGACACTGGAATAACCGTCACAGTAGATTCCTTGTTGCCGCTGCGGATGCCCAGCACAGTTTTCTTGCCGCTGCTGTAGCGCAGCACGTCGTACCAGGCGCTGCCCTTGGCCACGGGGACGCCATCCACGGAGCTGATGATGTCTCCGGCTTTGAGGTCGGGCTTGACCATAGCCAGGCAGCTGCCGGGAAGTATCTCCTTGATCTTGAGGCCTTCGCCGTCGAAACTCTCGTCGTAGAGCACGCCCAGGCGGCCTGCCCCTGAAGAGCCGAGAGTGCGGTAGCGAGCGCCGGTGTGGGAGGCATTCAGCTCTCCGAGCATCTCACTCATGAGCTCGGCAAAGTCGTTGTTATTGTCGATATAGGGCAGGAACTGCCTGTAGTTCTCGTAAAAGCCGTCCCAGTCGATGCCGTGGATATTCTCGTCGTAGAACTTTTCCTTGACCTGCTTCCAGCAGTGCGCCAGGATATATTCGCGTTCTGCCGCAGGATAATAGTCGTAATCGTCGGAAAAAGATATGGAGGTACCCTTGCCGGTAGAAGAGTCTATCTTTTTAATGGACAGAGGGTTGAGCATAAAGATGGACTTGCCGTCCGAAGAGAGGAAGAAGCGGCCGTTGACCCCTTTCTCCAGTACCTTCACGGAGCGGGACTTGATATCTATCTGGCAGAGGTCGTTGCCCTTCTCCAGGCGCTGCACATAGAACAGCTTGCTGCCGTCCGGGCTCAGGAAATGGTCGCCCATGCGGCCGGAAGACGGGGTGAGCCGGATTATGCGGTCCTCACGGTTTTCCAGATCCAGCACCAGCGGGTCCACCTTGCCTTTCTCGGCTTTCAGACTGTCCTGCTCCTCTTTTTTCTTGGCCTTCTTGTCGTCTTCCTTGAGCAGCTTCTCTATCTCTTCCTCTTCTTTGTCTCGGGTGAATTTGTAATACTCTTCACCGTCGAAGAACATGATGTAGATATCCTTTTCCGCGCCCCAGCTGCCATGGCTGCGATAGCCGGCCTTGTCGCTGGTCCAGGTCATGGCCTTGCCGCCAAGGGCCCAGCGGAAGTTGGAGTCGGAATAGCCGCTGCGGGTCAGGTTGGTGACCTTGCCGCTCTCAACCTCGATTAAGGCCACATCGGTATTGTTCCAACCGCCGTCTGCGGCATAGGCGCTCAGCAGGTAGCGGCTGTCAGGGCTCCATTCAAAATCCAGGTCGCCGTCCTGATAGGAATAGAGGGCGCCGGTAAGCACGGTTTTCTCTTTGCCGGATTTGAGCTTGCGCACGACGATGTCGGTACGGTCCCTGAAGTAGGCCAGCCACTCGCCGTCTGGAGAAACCTTCGGGTTGGTGCAGGTCACGCCGGCAGCGGTCACAGGCTCCTCTTTAAAATCGAAGGTGAAACTGAAATATTTGTCTTTCTTGTTGGTGAGGCTGGTTTTCCATATTCCCCAGTAGCCGTCCCGCTCGGCGGCGTAGTATATTTCGCGGCCGTCCTGGGAAAAGCTCACTCCCCTCTCCCGCTCCGGCGTGCAGGTGATGCGGCGGGTCGTCTTGTGGTCGATGGACGTCACGAAAATATCGCCCCGGGACTCCAGCGCCACCTCTTTGCCATTGGGCGAAGCGGCTATGTCCACCGCCCCGAAAGAGACGCTGCGGCGTATCTTGTCTTTCAGTATCTTGTCTTTCGCAATGCTGATTTGCAGCTTGGCGGGCTGCCCGCCCTCACGCATTGTGTAGAGGTCGCCGTTATAGGAGAAAAGCAGCGTCCCGTCTAAGGCAACGCTCAGGCCGCGCACCGGGTGGGTCGGCATATTGCTGATCTGAGTGGGCTTCTGGCTGCCGTCGAGAGATGATTTCCAGACGTTGAAGTTGCCGCCGCGCTCGCTCAGCCAATAATAAGTGTTGCCGTCGGAGGCAAACACCGGGTTGCGGTCTTCGCCCTTGAAAGTGCTCAGCTTGACAAAGCTGCCTTCTGCATCCATGGTAAAGCCGGCCTTGGCATCGCGGTAGCACCAGATGTCGCGGGTCACGGAAGATGTATGGTGCTTGCGCAGGGCATCCTCCACACCCTTGTAATCCTCATAGAGGATGGTGCCGTCTTTAGCGACGCTCATATTCGGTATGGTCATCGAGGCCACCAGAGAGCTCTTGCCTCCGTCGGCAGGCACTTTATAAATCTGGCTGGCATTCGGATACAGCAGGGCATCGGCATCCGGAAGGATATTGGCGCTGTAAACCACGCTGCCGTCGGCCAGGACTGCAAGCGGCGTCTCGCTGCCGCTATAGGTGGTAAGCTGCCTGGGCGCGCCGCCCTGGGCAGGAACAACCCAGACATCCTTGCTGCCATCGCGGTTGGAGCTGAAAACTATACTGCTGCCGTCGGCACTCCAGAGCGGATCGGATTCGTAATACGGGGAACTTGTGATCTGGCGGGCCAGGCCACCAGTAATGCCTACCGTAAATATATCACCCTGATAAGCAAACGCAACTGTCTTTCCATCAGGGGATATTGCACTGTGCCGGAGCCATCTGGGGGATTCCTGTGCAGTGAGCAGGCCGCTGATTAGAAGAGAAAAGACAATGGATGCTGATCGGAATATCTTCATATTAAAAATTTTAAATATTAAGTGACAATTATTACTGATTTACAAAGTTAGGAAAAATAATAGAAACGCCCATTCAGCAGTGGTTTAGCGCCTTTCACAGACGGATAACAAATAATAAGTCAAAGCAGCATATCGATAATAATAGTGGCAGATAATTAAACCTGCGGGTCATTATTTTGTCAAATAAAGCAGAAATCATTAAAAATCGCTATATGAAAAAGATTTTCACCGTTTTACTTGCCTTCGCGCTTGGCAGCTTCGGCTTCTTCGCGCAGGCCCAGGAGCAGAACAAGCTCCCCCAGCAGGCAGATTCCGTCCGTCACGAGCGCCCGGATGGCCGCAGACACGGCGACAGGCGCCACCACGAGCATCAGAAACTCACCAAAGAGCAGATCGCGCATCAGATGACCGACCGTATGGACCGCCTGCTTACCCTCAGCGACAAGCAATACCAGAAGATTTACAAAATCAACCTCAAAGAGGTCAAGGAGCGCGAAGCCGACTCGCTGTTCCTGAGCCGTGGCGGCATGCGCAACGGAGGCTTCGGTCCAGGTCCCGGCGGTCCGCGCCCCGGTGGCCAGATGGGACAGCGCCCCGAACGCCCCGAGTTCAAGCAGCTCAGCGAGCAGCAGCGCGAACAGCTCAGGGAGCAGCGCGAAAAAGCCCGCGTGAAAAAGGACAAGCAGCTGCGCAAGATCCTCACGGACGAGCAATACGGCAAGTGGGTAAAGGCCGAGCAGGAGCGCCTGGTAAAGATGCAGCAGATGCGAAAACAAAGGCAGCAGCGCGGTCATCGTCCAAATCCCGGGCAGCAGCAGCAGTAAACTGTTCGCTGGCCAGTAAAACCAGCCCATTTTCATAGTGTGCAGGCCGGCTCTTTCGGGGGCCGGCCATTTTTTGCATCAAAAACAATTAGAATCCATATATTTGCAGGGCTGACTCTTAACCCATGATAGACAAAATTGTTTCCATAATCAACCAGATTGTCTGGAGTCCGGCGCTGGTGGTGCTGCTGGTGGGCGCCGGGCTGTACTTTTCTGCCCGCACCCGCTTTGTGCAGGTGCGCCGCTTCGGCTTGATGATACGCTCCCTGTTTGCCCCTTCGGTCAAGAACGAGGATGGCTCAAGCCACGGCATATCGTCTTTCCAGGCCTTCTGCGTGGCCCTTTCAGGCCGCGTCGGCACCGGAAACATCGTGGGCGTGGCCACCGCAATCGCCCTCGGCGGGCCGGGCGCGGTGTTCTGGATGTGGATAATCGCTTTCCTGGGGGCCTCCACAGCCTTCGTAGAGTCCACCCTAGCGCAGAAGTATAAATTCCACCACTCCACCGGCTACCGCGGCGGCCCGGCCTGCTACATAGAGCAGGGGCTCAAACTACCCTGGCTGGGAATAGTCTTTTCTATCTGCTGTATTGTCGGTTACGGCTTGCTGCTGACCACGGTGCAGTCCAACGGCGTCTCCGGCGCTCTGAGCAACAGTTTCGGCATAGAGCCGCTCTGGACAGGCCTCGCGCTGGCGTTTCTGCTGGCGCTGGTGATTATCGGCGGCATCAAGAGCATCTCCCGCGTGGCCAGCATCGTGACCCCGTTCATGGCCCTGGGCTACATCATTATCACGGTCATCGTCATCGCCAGGCACATAGACGCGGTGCCCGGCGTATTCAAGGCAATCATCACGGGCGCCTTCGGCATCAAACCTGTGGCCGGCGGCATCCTGGGCACCACAATCATGATGGGCGTCAAGCGCGGCATATTCTCCAACGAAGCCGGTCAGGGCGGCGGTGCCATAGTGTCGGCCTCAGCTGCTGTCTCCCACCCTGCCAAGCAGGGCCTGGCCCAGGCTTTCAGCGTGTATGTGGATACCCTGCTGATATGCACCGCCACCGCGCTGATGATACTCTGCTCCGGGACCTATAACATTCTGGATTCAAAGACCGGCGAGACACTGGTGGCAAACGCCCCCGAACTCGGCGGCAACTACGTCGGCTATACCCAAGCCGCGGTGGACAGCGTGCTCAGCGGCTTCGGCAGCGCCTTTGTGAGCATCGCGCTGATATTCTTCGTGTTTACCACCATCATGGCCTATTACTTCTATGGAGAATCGAGCATAATGCAGATCTACTCCCGCAGACCCGGCCGCGAAAAAGCCGAAAAAAGGACCATCTGGATCTTCCGCATAGGCCTGCTGGCCATGGTAGTGTTCGGGGCAGTGCGCGAAGCCAACATTATCTGGCAACTGGGCGACATCGGCGTCGGCCTCACCGCATGGATCAATGTGATAGCCCTGCTGGTACTCTGCCCCGAAGCCATCCGCCTGCTGCGCGACTACGAGGCCGGTAGCGAGAAATAATTACAAATCCACAAGAGTGTCCAGCACCTTCTCGATCATGCGGCTCACGAAGGGCTTGTAGTCGGTGTTGCCCTCGCCGGCATAGCGGTTGGCGATGGCGCAGCAGACAGTGATGGCATCGTGGCCCAACTGGGCTGCCAGGCCCGCCAGAGCGGAACTTTCCATCTCGAAATTGGTGATGCGGCGGCCGTCGTAGCGCCAGCTCTCCAGCTTTTCAAGGATGTCTGGCATAGCCAGTCCAAGACGCAGCACGCGCCCCTGAGGGCCATAGAAACCGGGGGCAGATATGGTCATGCCGGGCACGGTCCACTGCCCCAGAAGAGCGATCAGACGCTCGGACGCTTTCACAAAATACGGGCGCGGCAGCCCGGCTGCGTCCCAGTCCATGTGGCGCACAAAGTCCTCCTCATAGTCTTTGAGATTGATCTTGTCCACACCGGCATACCAGCGCATAAGGCAGTCAAAGCCTATGCTGACCTGCGAGAGGATGGCGCTGCCGATGGCGATATCCGGCTGGATGGCGCCGCAAGTGCCCATGCGTATCATGGTCAGGCGCCG
>CACXHG010000004.1 GCA_902767355.1 uncultured Bacteroidia bacterium | reverse complement strand
GCCTCGGCCTGGCCCATATTTGCAAAGAGCACGCTCACTCCGCTGGAGAGCATTGCCGGGTACTTGTCCAGCCCCAGGAGCACGTCGTAAATGCGGTCGGCGCCAAAGGAAATGCCCACGCCGGAGACATTCTTGAGACCGAAAATGCCGGTGAGGTCATCGTAACGGCCGCCGCCGCAGATGCTGCCTATGGCAAAGTCCAGGGCCTTGACCTCGAATATCGCGCCCGTATAGTAGTTCAGGCCGCGGGCCAGCGAGAGGTCGAACTCCACCTTCTGGCTGATGCCGCCCCCAGCGATAAGGTCGAAGAGCGTGGATATCTCCTCCACCCCTTTCATGCCCACCTCGGAGGCGGCGAGCATATTGCGCATGAATTCTATCTTGTCCGAATTGCTGCCGGAGAGCGTCAGCACGGGCTCTATCACTGCGATGGCGTCCTCGGGCACTTCTTTTTCCAGAAGCTCAGCCTTGACGGCGTCCAGGCCTATCTTGTCTATCTTGTCTATGGCCACGGTGATGTCCATCATCCGCTCCGGCACGCCTGCTACCTCTGCGATACCCGCAAGCAACTTGCGGTTGTTGATCTTGATGCAGACATTGATTCCCAGGCGGGCGAACACCATGTCCACCATCTGCACCAGTTCCAGCTCGTTGAGCAGCGAGGTGCTGCCGATCACGTCGGCGTCGCACTGGTAGAACTCGCGGTAACGGCCCTTCTGCGGCCTGTCAGCACGCCACACGGGCTGTATCTGGAAGCGCTTGAAGGGGAAGCTGATGTCGTTCTGATGCTGGGTCACAAAGCGGGCGAACGGCACTGTGAGGTCGTAGCGCAGGCCTTTCTCGCACACTTTTGAACTGAGGGCGGCAGAAGACGGCGCAGAAGCCAAGTCTATGCCGGCAAAGGCATCGCCGCTGTTGAGTATCCGGTAGAGCAGTTTGTCGCCCTCGTCGCCGTATTTGCCCAGCAGCGTAGAGAGATTCTCCATTGCGGGAGTCTCTATCTGCTGGTAGCCGAAGCGGCGGAATACCTCTTTTATGTTGTCAAATATATAGTTGCGGCGCGCCATCTCGACGCAGCCAAAATCTCTCGTGCCTTTCGGAATCGACGGGGTCTGAGCCATAAATTAGTTTTCTGATAGTTTTTTGTGTATTTCGGCGGCTGCCTTGCGCCCGGCGCCCATGGCCAGGATTACTGTGGCAGCTCCGGTCACGGCATCGCCGCCGGCGAAAATGCCGTCGCGGGTAGTGGCGCCGCCTTCGCTTGCCACAAGGCCGCCCTTGCGGGTGCGCTCAAGACCGGGTGTGGTCTTGGCTATCAGCGGGTTGGGCGATGTGCCGAGGGCCATTATCACGGTGTCGCACTCCACCTCGAATTCGCTGCCCTCCACGGGCACGGGGCTGCGGCGGCCGCTCTCGTCGGGCTCTCCGAGCTCCATCTTGATGCACTTGATGGCGCGCACGTTGCCGTTTTCGTCGCCCAGCACCTCAACCGGATTGGTGAGCATGCGGAACTCTATGCCCTCCTCCTTAGCGTGGTGAACCTCCTCCTTGCGGGCGGGAAGCTCCACTTCTGTGCGGCGATAGACGATGGTGGTATCGGCACCCAGACGGAGCGCTGTGCGGGCCGCGTCCATGGCCACGTTGCCGCCACCCACAACCACAGCCTTGCGACCGGCGTGGATGGGAGTCGCATAGTCGTCCAGATAGGCCTTCATGAGGTTGTTGCGCGTCAGGAATTCGTTGGCGGAGAACACGCCGTTCAGGTTCTCGCCGGGGATGCCCATGAAGCGCGGCAGTCCGGCGCCGGTGCCCACGAACACGGCCTCGAAGCCCTCCTTCTCCATGAGCGAATCGATGGTGACGGTGCGGCCTATGATCACGTCGGTCTCTATCTTAACGCCAAGGGCCGTGACAGCCTCTATCTCTTTGGCGAGAACCTTATCTTTAGGAAGACGGAACTCCGGGATGCCATATACCAGCACACCGCCGGCCTTGTGAAGGGCCTCGAAAATGGTGACCTCGTAGCCCCACTTGGCAAGGTCGGCCGCACAGGCCAGACCTGCGGGGCCGCTGCCTATGACAGCCACCTTATGGCCATTGGCAGGGGCTTTTTCCACCGCCTGGGACTGTTCGGGATGGGCGTGCATATAGTCGGCCACGAAGCGTTCCAGCTTGCCGATGGCCACCGGCTCGCCCTTGACGCCCAGGATGCACTGTCCCTCGCACTGGGTTTCCTGCGGACACACGCGGCCGCAGACAGCCGGCAGCAGCGAATCCTTTGCAATCACGCCTGCGGCGGCGGCGATGTCGCCTTCTGCCACGTGGGCTATGAATTCGGGTATCTGAATGCTGACAGGGCAGCCGCCCACGCAGCGGGGATTCTTGCAGTGCAGGCAGCGGCTCGCCTCGAGCATGGCCTCCTGCTTGTCGTAGCCATACGATACTTCTTCGAAATTGTGCGCGCGCACCTTGGGATCCTGCTCGCGCACTGCGACTCTGGGAATCTTATTTGCCATAACTTTCCATTGCAGCCGCCTCCTCCGGCTTATATTGGCGCGAACGGCGCATCGCTTCGTCCCAATCCACAAGGGCTCCGTCGAACTCGGGTCCGTCCACGCAGGAGAAATATGTCTTGCCACCCACGCTCACGCGGCAGGCGCCGCACATTCCGGTGCCATCTACCATAAGCGTGTTCATGCTCACCTGAATGGGGATGTTCAGCTTCATGCAGGTCAGCGTGGCGAATTTCATCATTATCATGGGGCCTATGGCCACACAGTTGGTATAAGTCTTGCCCTTGGCGCAGAGGTCTTCCAGGCAGGCCGTGCCGACCCCCTTGAAGCCTTCGCTGCCGTCGTCGGTGCACAGGTACAGATTGTCGCAGGCAGAGGCAAGCTTGTCGGTGTATATCAGCAGATCCTTGGTCCTGGCGCCGATTATCACATCCACCGGCACCCCGTGGTCGTGCAGCCAGCGGGCCTGGGGATAGACCGGGGCTGTGCCCAGACCGCCTGCAATGAACACATAGCGACGATCCTTAAGCTCTTCCGGGGAGGCGTTCACAAACTCGGACGGATTGCCCAAGGGGCCCACCACGTCTTCAAAGGAGTCTCCCACCTGGTATTGCTCCACCATCTTGTGGCTGGAGCGGCCGATGAGTTGTATTACCACCGTCACGGTCCCTTTAGCCGGATCACAATCGCTGACGGTGAGCGGGATACGCTCCCCTTTCTCATCGTCGCGGATAATCAGGAACTGGCCCGGCAGGGCTGCCGCGGCCAGTCTCGGTGCCTCGATCTCCATCAGGTAGATCTGAGGAGCGAGCATGCGTTTTTCCAGAATCTTATACATTATACCGCAGTATTTGTGTCTTTGCGGCAAATGTACTAATTTATTTGCGTTTTTCTACTGTTTGCACCTCTTCTGCGGTGTAACCCAGCTTCTCAATGGCCTTGGCAAGCTTTTCCTTGGAGGTTTTCCTGCTATCAAATTTAAAGTAGATGGTCTTGGCCTGAAGGTCCGCCTTGTAGTCTTTGACCCCTTTTTCGAAAGGGAGATTGGCGTCGCATTTCTTTTCGCAATTCTTGCAGTGCATGTTCGTGACGAAGGTCACCTC
>CACXHG010000003.1 GCA_902767355.1 uncultured Bacteroidia bacterium | reverse complement strand
GCTATGTATTTGTAGCGCATCAGCTCTCGAGATATGCTTTCTGTTTTTCGGTCTGGGTGTCGATGGTCACGCCCCAGGCTTCGAGCTTCTTGCGGGCCACGAACTTGTCTATCTCCTCGGGCACGGTGAGCATGGTGGCCGGCAGCATGCCCTTGTTGCGCACTATGTAGGCGGCGCTGAGGGCCTGGATGGCGAAGCTCATGTCCATGATTTCGACGGGATGTCCGTCGCCGGCCGCCAGGTTCACCAGACGGCCTTCGCCCAGCACATATATCCACTTGCCATCTACCTTGAAGCCCTCTATATTGGCGCGGGCAGTCTTGGTCTCGGTGGCGATCCGGCGCAGGGTGGCCATATCCACTTCTACATCAAAATGACCTGCATTGCAGCAGATTGCGCCCTCTTTCATGGCGCGGAAGTGGCGCTCGCACACGATGTCGCAGCAGCCGGTCACGGTAATAAAGATATCGCCCAGCGGCGCAGCCTCGTCCATGGTCATCACCTTGAAGCCGTCCATGACGGCCTCCATGGCGCGGATGGGGTCGATCTCGGTGACTATCACGCTGGCGCCCAGGCCCTTGGCCCGCATGGCCACGCCCTTGCCGCACCAGCCGTAGCCGGCCACGACCACAGTCTTGGACGCCACGATGAGGTTGGTGGTGCGCATAATGCCGTCCCACACGCTCTGGCCGGTGCCGTAGCGGTTGTCGAACAGATATTTGCACTCGGCGTTGTTGACCATCACCATGGGGAATTTGAGCTCGCCCCGCTGCGCGCGCGCCAGCAGGCGGTTGATGCCGGTGGTGGTCTCTTCGCAGCCGCCCCAGACATTGTCTATCAGCTGCGGATATCCGCTGTGGATCATGCTCACTATGTCGCCGCCGTCGTCTATTATCACATTGGGGCCGACCTCCACTATGCAGCGGATGTGGCGGTCATACTCTTCGGGGCTTTCGCCATGCACCGCAAACACGTTCACGCCGCTTTTTACCAGCGCCGCCACCACGTCGTCTTGGGTAGAGAGCACGTTGCTGGCCGCAGCATACACCTCGGCGCCGCCGGCCGCCAGCGTCTGGCACAGATAGGCAGTCTTGGCCTCCAGGTGCACCGACACGGCCACCTTCACGCCCGCAAAGGGTTTGGTGTCTGCAAACTGGCGCTCTATATCATTCAGAAGCGGCATGTGCGCCCGCACCCAATCGATCTTGCGCGCCCCGCTTTCCCACAAATTGATATCTTTAATTTCTGACATAAGAGATTATTGCTAAATTTGCTGTAAAGTTAGATATTTTCCATCAATGGCGGCAAGTCTCAATATAATGTTCTACAATCTGGAGAACCTCTACGACACCACCAAAGATACCGCCATAGACGACGGGGAGTTCACCCCCCTCGGCTCCAAGCGCTGGGACACAATCAAATACCAGACAAAGCTGGGCAATCTGGCCAACGTGTTTGCCGCGGTGGCGTCGCTGCCCGGCGGCTTCCCTGCGGTGGTGGGAGTCTCCGAAGTGGAGAACGACCGCGTGCTGGAAGACCTGCTGGGCCAGAAACGCTTGAAAGCGGCCAACTACCGCTATGTGCACTACGAGTCGAAAGATGCCCGCGGTGTGGATGTGGCCCTGTTTTTCCGCCCGGACCGCTTCAAGCTGGCGGGCAGCGAACCGGTCAAGCTGATTCTTCGCAGCGGCCGCGAATACATAGGCCGCGACATACTCTGCGTGTGGGGGCGTCTGGACGGCGAGATGTTCTGCTTCTATGTGTGCCACTTCCTTTCGCGCCGCGGCGGGGTGTATGCCTCTGCGGGTTTCCGCCGCGCCGGAGCAGAAACGGTGCGCGACCATGCCGCCGGCATGCGGGAGAAGTTTCCGGGCATCAAGATAGTGGTGATGGGAGATATGAACGACACGCCCGACGAGGCCTCGCTGGCCGAGCTGCTGAAAGCCCGCGAGCATATAGACAAGGTCGGAGAAGGGGAGTATTTCAACCCCATGTGGGCCATGCACAAGGCGCATTTGGGCACAAGCATACACAATCACGACTGGATACTTTTCGACAATATCATTGTCAGCCGCAACCTGCTGCCGGTCGCAGCCGGCTATCCGCACGCCAAGGGCCTGCTGTTGGACAAGTTCGACAAGCGCTTCTGGGCCAATATATTCCAGCGCAACTTCATGATGCGGGGCGGCAAACCTTTCCGCAGCTGGGAGGGGAACTACTTCTCGGGCGGCTACAGCGACCATCTGCCGATACTTATCCGGCTGAGCAACCGCCCGCAAAGCGCGGCGCCACGCGGGGGCGAATCGCCGGCAAGGCATCACTCATTCAAGAAGGATAAATAGTGTACTATGACATATAATTTCAACGATCTAAAAGGGCGCAACTGCGTGATTACCGGTGGGTTCGGTGTTATCGGGCTGGCGCTATGCAAGGGGCTCGCAGCCGCGGGTGTGAATCTGGCGGTAATAAGCCGCAGGGCCGCTGAGTCTCCGCTGGCAGAAGAGATCAGCAAGGAGTTCAAAGTGAAATGCATAGGCATAAATGCCGGGGTCACCGACAAGGCTGCTCTGGAAAAGGCCCTGGAGAGGGTCCATCAAGAGCTCGGTCAGGTAGATATCCTGGTCAACTGCGCCGGGGGCAATGCCCCGGGTGCAACCTGCAAGGTAGAGCAGTTGGAAGATGTCGCCGACCTGGCGGATTCGTTCTACGGGCTCGACCTGGAGGGCTTCGGGAAGGTGTTCGACACCAATTTCCAGGGCACGGTGCTGGCCACGATGGTGTTCAGCCGCGACATGGTCCACTCGCGCAAAGGCGTGGTGCTCAACATCTCCAGCATGAATTCCATGCGGCCGCTCACCAAGATTCCGGCCTATTCCGCCGCCAAGGGGGCCGTCAACAATTTCACCCAGTGGTTTGCAGTGCACGTGGCGCCGATGGGCGTCCGCTGCAATGCCATCGCGCCGGGCTTTTTCCTCACCGACCAGAACCGTTTCCTGCTCACCGATGAGGCTACCGGCGCGCTCAAGCCGCGTGGCAAGAAGATAATAGCCAACACTCCGGTGCACCGCTTCGGCGAGCCGGAAGAGATAGTGGGTACAATGCTCTATCTGCTGAGCGACATGTCGGCCTTCGTGACCGGGGTAATCATACCCGTCGATGGCGGCTACAGTGCCTTTGGAGGCGTGTAGGAAGCTGTTTTTGAAATAATTATCATCTTTTTGGCCGGTTGAAAAGAAAATCCATTATACTGCTGTTGTTCGCGGCGCTTTTTGTGGCTGCGATGGCTTCCTGCGGGGGCAACAAGATAGACCCTGTAGAGGAGCCGGAAGAGGAACTGCTGATAGACACGACCCTAATCATACTCCCCGAAGGCGGCACGCACAGGGTCAGCATACGCTCCCACGCATCCTGGAAGGCCCAGGTGGTGCAGGGTGCTGCCTGGTGCAAGCTGACGCCCACCAGTGGCGGCAGCGGCGGCGCCACGCTCGCCGTGAGCGCGGGCAACAACGACGACATGGTCGTGCGCACAGCCCTGATAAAGATAGAGTCTGAAATAGGTAAGGGCACGATAGCGGTAGTCCAGCAGCAGATAGATGTGCTGGATCTGACGATGGACGACAGCACCGAATTCGGCCCCCAGGGCGGCACATTCGCCGTCAAGACGCAGTACAATATAGATTACCAGATAAGCTGCAGCGCCGACTGGGTGCACCAGGTGCCAAGCAAGGCCCTGCAGCAGGCTACGCTCGCCTTTGCCGTGGACAAGAACAATTCGGGCGCAGAGCGCTCGTGCGAGCTGCATTTTTCGGGCAGCGGCATCGACCGCACCGTCACCGTATATCAGGACGAGGCCTATGTGCATCTGTCGGTAAACGAGCTGTATCTGGGCAATTCCGACACCTACTTGCCGATGATGGTGGAGAGCAACATCAGCTACCGGATCACCATGCCTCAAGCCGACTGGCTGAAGCATAAGGGCGAGATGGAAGGCGGGCGCGACGGCGAGATAAGCGCCGCATCCCAGGAGTTCGAGCTGCCGGAAAACGACGGCTTCCTGCTCAGGGAGTGCGAGGTGGTATTTTCCAATCCGGACTATAACGTCACCACGACCCTCCATCTGGTGCAGAAGGCGCGGGACATACTCTACGAGCCTTTCCCGCTGGATGTCTTCGGCCCCGCGGGCGGCAGTTTCACCTTTGATCTGGATCCGACGGTGCAATATACGCTCTCTAATGGCGATGCCTCCTGGATACAGATCGAAACGCCCGAAGATTGCCCTTACCGCCGAGTAATCACCGTAGAAAAGAATCTCAGCGGAGAGGACCGCACCGGCCGTCTCGCCATCAAGACAGATGCCCGGAGCAAGAATCTGGACCTTGCCCAGGAAGGGGCGCGGCTGGATTTCTCTGCAGAGCGATTCACCTATCCCTCTATGGGAGGCAGCCAGCAGCTGAGCGTGAGCGGCAACGTGGAATATACGCTTGAGAAGCCCTCCGACGCGCCTTGGTGCAGGGTAGAGGAGGCCGTCGGCGGCGTGTACAGCATCATCGTGGCCCGCAACCAAGATGAAAGCGACAGGGAGTGCACGCTGGTGTTTTCCAGCGAAGAGTATAAGCTCGAATATTCCATACCCGTGGTCCAGGCGCAGCTGGATGCCTTCGAAGTGGCGCCCGCCGCCTTCGAAATCGCCCCGCAGGGCGGCAGGATTGAGGTGGATATCCACGCCAACGTAGAGTTTGAATGCGAAATCGATTCCGACTGGATTGCCGAATATACTGCCGGCCGCACGCCGTCCAAACGGGTTTACGACGTCGCCCGCTTCAGCGGCCTGGGTTCGCGCCGGGGGCGGCTGGTTTTCAAGGGCGCCGGCATAGAGCACACGGTGGCGGTGGCCCAGACCGGCGGGGCGCTCTCAGCTTCGCCGCGCAGCTTCGAGTTCGGCGACGCGCCTTCAAGCGGCAGTTTCTCTGTGGACGGCAATATCGCTTTCCAGGCAAAAGTGCTTGAGGGAGACTGGCTTACGATTGCACAGACCTCGGAAAATGAGGTGCAATTCGCCCTTTCAGAAAACAACGACTGGGGCAACCGCAGCGGCAGGATAGCCGTTTTCAACCCGGACTACGAGGCCGCCGATACCGTCACCATCTATCAGGGAGCCAAGTTCTATCTGGACATTGAGCAGACCGAGTTCTCCCTGCCGCCCCAGGGTGGCAAGGCAGAGCTGAAGGTGGTTTCCAACAAGCCCTACGAATATCGCATAGCGGACGCTCCGGACTGGATCCGGGAGGCTTCGCCGCTGGTATTTGAGATAGCGCCCAATACATCGCAGCTGGCGCGTCAGGCGCAGATCATTTTCGAGCAGAACGGCCTCCAGAAAAATGTGACAATCACCCAGGATGCCCCGTATCTGGCCCTGGACAAGCCGCAGCTGGAGTTTGCCGCCGCCGGCGGCCAGGCCACCTTCTCTGTTTCGGGCAACGTGCCCTTCGAGCTGACTGCTCCGGATGCCGGCTGGCTGGAGTGCGTCAAGACATCGGCTTCGGCCTATAAGGTCACCGTGGCGGAAAATGAACTGCCCGAGGAGCGGCAGGCCGTCCTCACAGTGGCTTCGGCCGCCTACGGCTGCAGCGCAAGCCTCAAGGTGGTGCAGGCCGAAAAAGGTATTTTTGAGCTGATTACCAGCGAGTTCAGCCTTGGCCCCGAGGGCGGTGCCGTCAAGGTTGATGTCAATACCAATGTAGAGTATTCCTATTCCAGTCCGGACAGCTGGATTTCCGGTGGCGAGGGGCTGGAGTTCGCCGTGGCCAAGAACCTTTCAGAAGAAGCGCGTTCCGGTGCGATAGAGTTTATTGCCAACGGCTACACCTATACAGTGGCGGTGCAGCAGGAGGCTGCGCAGCTGGAAGTCAGCCCCGTGCAGCTGCTTTTCCCGGTGGGCGGCGGACGGGCAAGTTTTGCCGTCACCGGCAATATCGGCTATGAGCTTTCTTTGCCCGACGACGACTGGCTCAGCTGCTCCGAAGCCGAAGACGGCAGCTATGTGGTGACCGCCGCCGCAAACGAGGGCGAGACCGACCGCGAGAGTGCGATTTATGTCGTGAGCGAAGAGTTCGAACGCGAGATCAAGATTGGCCTGAGGCAGCCGCGAAGCGACTTCTTTACCCTGTCAACCACCAGTTTTGAGTTTGGCCCCGACCAGGCGGAGATAGAGGTGGAACTGTCCACGAATATGGATTATACATATTCGGTTTCGGCCGGCTGGCTCAAGGATCTCGGCGGCCTGAAGTTCGCCGTAGAGCGCAACAAGGGCAGCGAGGCGCGCCAGTGCAGCATAGATTTTGTGGCGGCCGGCGAGACCTATTCCGTGGCCGTCAGCCAGCAGGCGCCGTGGCTCAATGTGAGCGAAAGCCGTCTCGATGTGGACTGCAGCGGCGGCAGCGGCTCCGTTCAGGTAGAGGCGAATGTGCCGTTCACGGCCGATTTGCCCGAGTCTGACTGGGTCGAGAGCACTGCAGAGGGCGGCAAATACAGCTTCGTTATCAGCACCAACGAGGGCTATGATGTCCGCTCATATACCGTCAGCTTCGCAGCAGAGGACTTCGGCCTGAGCAAAAGCTTCAAGATAGTCCAGGCGGGCGACGAGTCTGCGCGGCCCTTCGCCCTGGACAAGCGCGACAATTTCATAGGCCCCACCGGCGGCAGGCTGGAGATAACCCACACCCCGTGCAGCGACGTCCAGGTTTCGGTCAACGGAGCGGGCTGGATACGCGAAATTCCCGCCGAGCGCAGCGATATCCGGCTGGTATTCAGCGTGGACACCATGTTCAGCTCTGTCACGAGGCAGGCTATAGTGTCCGTGATAGGCAAGGGACGCACTGTCACCGGCTATGTGTTCCAGAATACGCCGCTTATGGTGCTCACCTACCACGACAGACATTTCCGCGCACCAGGTGGGACTTCTTCCATAGATATGACCTCCAACTTTACCCCCGAGTTCTATACCGATCAGGATTGGGTGAGCGGCTCGGTCGCTCCGGACGGGGAGTCCATATCATTCACCGCGGCTGCCAACGACACCGGCCTGGAGCGCACCGCGGTGGTGGAGGTTGGTCTGAAGCGGCTGGGCTATGTGCAGGAGGTCACCATCACCCAGGAGGCGAACGATGTGGTCAAGGTCAGCCCGGCCCAGATTGCCGCCGGGTCCGAAGGCGGCGAGTATCATGTGGATGTGCAGGCCAATGTGGACTTTACCATGATGACAAGTGAAACCTGGTTCAGCTATAGCCGGGAAGACAATGTCATCACGATAACTGTCTCGCCAAACACTTCTGCCGCAGGGCGTTCTGGCAGTCTGAGGGTGAGCGGCGGCAGTGCGGACGCCTATGTCCAGATCCGGCAGGAAGGCTATCGCAATCCCGATTACTATTATTCGGAAGATTTCTCACAGCACGGTGTGGCTGTGAAACTGCAGTCTGCCGCCAAAGGCTCGGGCGTGCCCCTGGTGCTGCTGGGCGATGCTTTCAGCGACCGACAGATAGCCGACGGCACCTATGAACGCCGTATGCGCCAGGCGGTGGAGGCAATCTTTGCGATAGAACCGTACAAGACGTTCCGGGAGCTGTTCAACATCTGGTATGTCAATGTCGTCTCCATGAACGAGATTTATGCCGACGATGCCTCTACCGCGCTGGAGACCAAGTTTGTGAAAGGGTCGGTAGTGAGCGGCAACCACTCCAAGGTTTACAGGATGGTGCAGGATGTGCTCAACCCTATAGAAATGCGCAATGTGGCCATGGTGGTGCTGATGAACACCGAGACCTACGGCGGCTCTACCTATTTCTACGACTATATAGGCCAGATAAACGGAGATTATGGCCTGGGCGAGTCCATCGCGTACATCCCGCTCTGCACGAGCCAGGAGCAGTTCACCCAGGTGCTGCAGCACGAGATTGGCGGCCATGCCATAGGCAAACTGGACGACGAGTATTACTACGAGACCAGCGCCGCCATTACAGCAGACGAGATAGCGAATTACAGGAAATTCCAGGCGGCAGGATTCTTCAGGAATGTGGATTTCACTCCCGAGCCGGAAGAAGTGCTCTGGGCCAAGTTCATAACCGACGAAGACTATAGGTACGACGGCCTGGGCGTGTTCGAAGGAGCCTGCATACGCTCCAAGGGCGCATATCGCCCGACGCAGGAGAGCATGATGTTCCACAACGAAGGTCCCTTCAATGCTCCCTCGCGCGAAGCGATATATTACCGACTGCATAAAGTTGCCTTCGGCACGTCGTGGCAATACGACTACGAGCAGTTCAAGCAGTACGACGCCATCAACCGCCGCACGACGCCGCAATCTTCGCCCGCAGCGCGCCGCAGCCCGTCCGCCACGGGTCCTCTCTGCCCGTCACCCTTGCCCCACCCGCAGCATCTGTCCAGGGATTAATGCCTGCGACAGCCTGCCCTGCAATCTTTCCGACCCCCATATCCGCAACGGAAAAAGCCGCTGGAAAGCCGAAGATTTTGCGACAGGCAAGCCCCCCGTCCCACGGAAGGGGGGTGTGGGGGGAAGGTAGAAATGAGGGTCGCACGACTCACTTATTCGCAACGGAAAAAGCCCCGGCAACGCTGGGGCTTTTGAAGTGGAGAATAAGGGAGTCGAACCCTTGACCCCCTGCTTGCAAAGCAGGTGCTCTAGCCAACTGAGCTAATCCCCCGCTGCAAAGGAAT
>CACXHG010000002.1 GCA_902767355.1 uncultured Bacteroidia bacterium | reverse complement strand
ATCGCCCGTCTGGAAGGTGTTTTGAAAGACGATTTCGTGCGCCTGACCTACACCGAGGGCATAGAGATTCTGGAGAAAGCCGTCGCCGACGGCCACAAGTTCGAGTTCCCCGTGGGCTGGGGCATCGACCTGCAGAGCGAGCACGAGCGCTATCTGGTAGAGCAGCACTTTGGCAAGCCGGTCATCCTTACCGATTATCCCAAGGATATCAAGGCCTTCTATATGAAGCAGAACGAGGACGGACGCACGGTGCGTGCCATGGACGTGCTCTTCCCCAAGATCGGCGAGATTATCGGCGGCAGCGAGCGTGAGGCCTCTTACGAGAAGCTGGTGGGCCGCATTGACGAGTTGGGTATGAGCCACCGCACTCTGGAGTGGTATCTGGACACCCGCCGCTGGGGCAGCTGCCCTCACAGCGGCTTCGGACTGGGCTTCGAGCGCCTGCTGATGTTTGTGACCGGCATGGCCAACATCCGCGACGTGATTCCCTTCCCCCGCACCCCCAACAACGCAGAATTCTAAAATCGAGATATTATGCTTATTATCGGCATCGCCGGCGGCAGCGGCAGCGGCAAATCGACGGTTGTGAGAAGGCTGCAGAAGGTCTTCAAGAACAATGTTGTGGTAATTCCCCAGGACTCTTATTACAAGGACTGCAGTTATCTTAGCGAAGAGGAGAAGAAGGTATATAACTTCGACCATCCCAATGCCATCGACTTTGATTTGCTTTGCGAGCAGGTAGAGCAGATCAAGAAGGGGCAGGCCATAGAGCAGCCGGTCTATTCCTACATCACCTGCGGCCGCAGCAAAACCGAAACGGTGCACGTGGAGCCTGCCGATATCATTATTGTAGAAGGCATTCTGATTTTTACCTGCCAGAAGCTGATGAGGCAGATGGACATTAAGGTGTATGTGGATGCCGACGACGACGACCGCCTAAGCCGCATTATGGCGCGCGACATCGAAGAGCGTGGCAAGGATGTTGCTGCTGTCATCAAGCGCTACAACGACCTGGTGAAGCCGATGCACCTGCAGTTCATCGCTCCCAGCAAGCGTTACGCCGATATTATTATTCCTCAGGGCGGACACAACCACGTGGCCATCAACATTCTGCTGGCCACCATTGAAAAGGCTCTGAACGACAAGACCTGGCTCAAGAAGTAATGCAGGAAGACTCCGCACAAAGGCGCCGCGAAAACAGGGTGGGATTGTACACGACGGTGATTTTTCACCTGGTCGTGCTCATAATCCTGCTCGTTTTTTCCATCGGAAGCCAAGTGCGCAAGGAGTCGAGTTTCATACTGGATTTTACCCAGCAGGAGCAGGAAGAGCTCATCAAGAAGCAGGAAGAGCTCAAGGATTTCAAGGACCGCGTTAGCAAGGAGCTGGACGCGATGATAGCCGCCGCGCCCACCCCGCAGATTCGCAATGTCACCGTAGATGCCAACGACATCAAGGCCCGCGCAGAGCGCGAGGCCCTGGGCACTTCGCTGGAGAGCAAGCTGGAAGCGTCCCGTCGCCAGAGGGTACAGGATAATGAGGATTATGTAGATGACGGCAAGGGTCCCGCAAGCGAGGGCGACAAGGCAGGGGAGGATACCCCGGCCTACAGCGGCCCGTCGGTGCTCTCCTGGGATCTGGAAGGCCGCAAGGCCGTGCATCTGCCCATTCCGGCCTACAAGGGTTATGGCGGCGGAGACGTGGCCGTGGCCATCTATGTGAACCGCGCCGGCCGCGTAATCAAGGCCCAGGTCATAGAATCAGCATCTTCTAAAGACAAGTCTCTCTGGCAGTGGGCCCAGAAGGCCGCCGAGCGCAGCCGCTTCAACCGCAGCGACTCCGCCCCCGACCCCCAGAAAGGCAGCATCGTCTATCGCTTCATCGCGCAGTAACTACCCTATGCATGCGCCGTTGGCGAGGGGCTCTTCGGGGCTGATGATGCGCATCTTGCCGTCGGCCTGGCGGGCCATCAGTATCATTCCTTTGGATTCTATGCCGCGTATCTTGCGGGGGGCGAGGTTGGCCAGGATGCAGATCTGCTTGCCGACCATCTCTTCGGGCGTGTAGTATCCGGCGATGCCGGAGACTATCTCGCGAGTGTCCAGGCCGGTGTCTATCTTAAGGTGCAGCAGCTTGTCGGTCTTTGGCACGCGCTCGGCCTCCAGCACGGTGGCGGTTCGTATGTCCATCTTCTCGAAATCTTCGAAGCTGCACTGCTCCTTGGCCTTCTCGGGCAGCATGGGATGCGCTGCCGCTTCGGCTGCTTCGTTGGCGGCGCGGGCGGCTTCGAGCTTGGCAATCTGCGCCTCGATCTGAGCGTCTTCTACCTTGGCGAACAGAAGTTCTGCCTGGCCGATTTCGTGGCCGCTCTCAAGAGTTTCTACATTGCCGATATTCTCCCACTCGCGGTTTTCGAGCTTGAGCATCTTTGCCAGACGCTCCATTGAGAAGGGGAGGAAGGGCTCGCAGGCCACGGCTATGTCGGCGCACAGCTGCAACGAGTTGTAGAGTATGGATGCGCAGCGGTCCATGTCGGTCTTGGCAACCTTCCAGGGTTCGGTGTCGCTGATGTATTTGTTGCCCAGGCGGGCCAGGTTCATGGCCTCTTTGAGAGCCTCGCGGAAGCGGAAATGCTCTATGTTATCTTCGATGGCGGCCTTGATGCCGGGAATCTGGCTCATGACCTCGCCGTCGATGGCTTCGGGCTTGAGATTCTGGGGGACCTTGCCGTCGAAATATTTGTGGGTGAGAACCACCGCGCGGTTGACGAAGTTGCCCAGGATGGCCACCAGCTCGCTGTTGTTGCGCGTCTGGAAGTCCTTCCAGGTGAAGTCGTTGTCCTTGGTCTCGGGGGCGTTGGCGGTGAGCACATAGCGCAGCACATCCTGCTGCCCGGGGAAGTCCTTGAGGTATTCGTGGAGCCAGACGGCCCAGTTGCGGGAGGTGGAAATCTTGTCGCCCTCCAGATTGAGGAATTCGTTGGCCGGCACGTTGTCGGGCAGGATATAGCTGCCGTAGGCCTTGAGCATCGAGGGGAACACTATGCAGTGGAACACGATGTTGTCCTTGCCGATGAAGTGTATCAGGCGGGTGGAGTCGTCTTTCCACCACTTTTCCCAGTCGTTGGGCAGCAGTTCCTTGGTGTTGGAAATGTAGCCGATGGGGGCGTCGAACCACACGTAGAGCACCTTGCCCTCGGCACCCTCCACGGGCACGGGGATGCCCCAGT
>CACXHG010000001.1 GCA_902767355.1 uncultured Bacteroidia bacterium | reverse complement strand
CCCGCATTGGGCGGCTACGGGCTTATGCACCACTGGGGGGAGCCCTATCTGGGCTACTATGTCTCCGACGACGAGTGGGTCATACGCAAGCACGCCCAGATGCTCTCGGATGCCGGGGTGGACGCCATTTTCTTTGATGCCACCAACGGCTTCCATTATCTGCCCGTAGTGCGCAAGCTGGCGTCGGTCTATACCCAGATGCGCGCCCAGGGCAACAAAACCCCGCAGTTTGCGTTTCTGCTCAATACCAACGTCTCCAAGATGGCCCGCACACTGTGGAACGAGATATACTCCACGGGCGAGTTCATGCCCCTGTGGTTCCAGTGGATGGGCAAGCCGCTGCTGCTGGCCAATCCGGCAGAGGTTCCGGATGATATACGGGACAAGTTCACCCTGAGGCAGTCCTGGTTCATATACAACAATCCCAACACGGATGCCTGGTTTGGAAACGGCGAGGACAAATGGCCCTGGGGCGGATGGTATCCCCAGCAGGCGGGCCGCCACAACGGCCGCAACGAATGGACCTTTGTGATGCCGGCGACCCATCCGATTTCCAACATGGGCCGCAGCTACGATGTGGCCACCGGTAGCGAGCCCCTGCATCCGAGCCCGGAGAAGGGAATCTATTTCAAGAGCCAGTTCGAGCGGGCTATGGGTCTCGACCCCCAGATAATCTTTTTCACGGGCTGGAACGAGTGGACCGCCCAGCGGCAGAAGCCAGAAGTGTGCCCCGCGCCATATTTCGTGGACCAGTACAACCACGAGTTCAGCCGCGACATAGAGCCCCTCAACGGCGGTTTCGGCGACAACTACTACTATATGATGGCGGACTTCATACGCAAGTTCAAGGGCGCATCCCGCCTGCCGGTGTTCAATCAGAGAAAAAAGATTGCCATAGACGGCAGTTTCGCCGACTGGGCGGGCGTAGCGGCCCGCTGGGCCGACGACCAGGGCGATGTCTTCCACCGCAACTGGTTCGGCTGGGGCCGCATCGGCCAGTATGTCAACGACTCGGGCCGCAACGATATCGTGCTTGTCAAGACAGTGAACGATGCCCGGAACATATATTTCTATGTCAAGACGGCGTCTGAACTTACGCCCTGCACCGACCCGCAGTGGATGCAGCTTTTTCTGAGGGTGAGCGGCAAGGGGAAAAACTGGGAAGGCTACGACTTTGCGGTAAACCGCAGCGGCGTTTCCGAGGGTTCCGCCTTGCTTGAGAAATCCGCCGGCGGCTGGGCCTGGGAAAAAGTGTCCGCCGTGCACTTTGCCGCCAGCGGCTGCGAAATGGAGATAGCCATACCCCTGGCGGATTTGGGCATAAAGGACGCCGACAGTTTTACGCTCGATTTCAAATTCGTGGATAATGCGGCCGGCGACGGAGACATTCAGACCTGTATGCGCGACGGCGACAGCGCTCCCGATGGTCGTTTCCGCTACCGTTATAAATTTTTGAAATAGGCCAGGAAAGCTTATCTTTATAGCTTGTAAATTTTGCTTTTATGAAAAAATATCTACTCGTTGTGCTGGCGGCCCTGCTTGCCGTCGCTTCCTGCACGCAGAAAAAAGAGACTTACAACTGGGCGCCTGCCGGCGACCATATCCTCACCGAGTGGGGCGAGAATCTTGACCCGACCAATGTGCTGCCCGAATATCCCCGTCCGCAGATGGTCCGCTCTGAATGGATGAACCTGAACGGCTTCTGGGACTACAAGAACGGCAGCAGCAGCGGCAAAATCCTGGTGCCTTTCCCCATCGAGAGCGCCCTGTCCGGTGTGGGCGAAATCATGAACCCCGACCAGGCAATAGTTTACAGCACCAAGGTAGAAATCCCGGCCAAGTATCTCAAGGGCCGCGTGCTGCTGCACTGCGGTGGCATCGACTGCGTGAGCGAGATAAAGATCAACGGCGAGTATGTGCGCAAGCATACCGGCGGCTTTACCGCTATAAATGAAGATGTTACCAAATATCTGCACAAGGGCGCCAACGAGATTGCCATCAAGGTGACAGACCGCACCGACAGCGGCTTCCACGCCATCGGCAAGCAGCGCAACAACCCCAGCGGCATATTCTACACGCCCGTGACCGGCATCTGGCAGACTATCTGGATGGAGCCGGTGGCCGAGAACCACATAGAGAAACTGGTCATTACCCCCTATCTGGACCTGGCGACCCTCACCGTGAACGCTCCCGCATCACTCGCTCAGGGCACGGTTGAGGTCACTGTCTTGGACGGCGGCCGCAAGGTGGCTTCCGGCAAGGGCGAGGCCGGCAAGGACATCAACATCAAGATCAAGGACCCCAAGACCTGGAGCCCTGCCGATCCCTTCCTCTACAACGTGAAAGTCGTGCTCAAGGACGGCGGCAAGAAGGTGGACGAGGTGAGCAGCTATGCCGCCATGCGCAAGGTCAGCGTGAACAAGGATGCTTTCGGCATCCTGCGCATTGCCCTGAACAACAAGCCCATATTCTCTTTCGGCACCCTCGACCAGGGCTGGTGGCCCGACGGCCTGTACACCGCCCCCACCGACGAGGCGCTGGCCTTCGACGTGATCCGCACCAAAGAGCTGGGCTTCAACACCATACGCAAGCACGTCAAGGTGGAGCCCGACCGCTGGTACTACCACTGCGACCGTCTTGGCATCATGGTATGGCAGGATATGCCCGCAGGCGATTATCAGTCCAGTCCCGGCTGGACCGACCAGAGAGATTTTGCAGCGGGACCGGAGGGCGAGCCCGTGCGCAGCAAAGAGAGCATCAATCAGTTCTGGGCTGACTGGACGGCGATTATTGACCAGCTGCACAACCACCCCAGCATTATCATGTGGGTGCCTTTCAACGAGGCCTGGGGCCAGTTCAATACCATGGAGGTGGCTACCCGCACCAAGCTGATGGACCCGACCCGCCTGGTGAACCCCGCCAGCGGCGGCAACCTGTATCCCTGCGGCGACATTCTGGACTTCCACAACTATAGCGAGGAGCCCCTGCCTTATACCCATCCCCACAAAGACTATGTGGTGGTAATGGGCGAGTTCGGCGGCCTCGGGCTCAAGGTTCCCGAGCACACCTGGGCCGGCGACGGCTGGGGTTACAACAATCTCATCGGCGACACAAAGACCCTCACCGACAAGTATATACGCTATGTCAAGAAGATATTGAGCAAAGTCGATGACATGGCCATTTCCGGTGCGATCTACACCCAGACCACCGACTGCGAAACCGAGCTCAACGGCCTCTACACCTACGACCGCAAGGTCTTCAAATTCGAAGAAGAGAGATTCATCGAAATCAACCGGCGTCTGAGTCGCATATTGGACT